>CALGAS010000555.1 GCA_937959175.1 uncultured bacterium
ATCGCAGGCTGCTCGCTGCGGGACATACGTCGGACTATTTGGTTGACGCGAAGTATTCGACGGAGGCCGGGGTGCATGCTCTGGGGCCTCGGCTCTTGCGTCGAATAAACCGAATCGCCAACCGGTGCGAGACCCGGCAGTCGCGGCAATCCGATCTGGCGGTGCTCGGCCTCGGCCTATTCGCTCGTCCCTGCACGTGGCGGGCTGATCTGGTGCATCTGCAACTGCTGCATGCCCGCAGTTTCTTCAGCCTCCGAACGCTGCCCCTGCTTGCCCGCGGACGGCGGCCTGTCCTGTGGACGTTGCACGACCCGTGGATCACGACCGGGCACTGCGTGCACGCACTGGGTTGTGACCGGTGGCGGACGGGATGCGGTGAATGCCCCGATCTCACCTTGCCCCTTCCGATCCGTGAAGACGAAACGGCCCGCAACTGGCAGCTGAAATGGAGGAGCCTGCAGCGTTCAGCCATCCATCTGATCGTGGCCTCCCGCTGGATGGAGCAGCGGGTGGCCGAGAGCCCCATTCTTCAGCATCTGCCCCGAACGTTGATTCCCTTCGGGCTCGACCCCACGGTGTTTCATGTCGGTGAAAAGGCTGCGGCGCGGGCGGAGTTGGGAATTCCTCGCGGGGCCCGGGTGGCAGCAGTCCGCTGGACACCGCACAACGTCCTCAAGGGAACTCGCTTTGCAGAGGACGCATTGTTGCGGCTTCCCGATGGAGTCGTGACCCATGTGCTCTGCTTCGAGTCTGACGGCACGGACCTGGAAGCGTTGCGGAAACGGTTCGAGACGATCCCGTTGCCCTGGCTGCAGGGCGGCCCCGAGGTGGCTCAGGCGATGACCGCATCTGACGTGTTCCTCATGCCCTCGATCGGAGAAACCTTCGGGATGATGGCGATCGAGGCGATGGCCTGCGGCACGCCGGTGGTCGTGTTTGAGGGGACGGCCCTGCCAGCTGTCGTGGATGCCCCTCGCTGCGGCCTCGCTGTGCCACAAGGGGATGCCGCGGCCCTTGCCACGGCCGTTTCAAGGCTGATGACCGAGCCGGATCTTCGCCGCCGTGCGATCGACAACGGGCTGGCTCTCGTCGCCTGCGAATACACAGAAGCCGCCTATCTCTCGCGCCACCTCTCACTCTATCGGGAGCTGATCGATGCGCATCGCCCCGCGGATTGAGACTGCCACGGACTGAGGCCGCTCGGCGACGCGAACGTCAGCAGGTGCCGGCGGTCGGACACTCGGCAGCGAGCGTGCAGGCATCGCAGGCCGGCTTGCGGGCGTGGCAGACCCGCCGGCCATGCAGGATCAGGGCGTGGTGGAGAAAGGTCCAGTGCGACTCGGGAAAGAGGCTCTCGAGGTCGTGCTCGACCTTGTTGGGATCATCGTGGCGGCTGAACTTTAGCCGTCGGGCCAGGCGGCCGACGTGGGTGTCGACAGCGATGCCCGGGCGGCCGAAGGCATTGCTGGCGACGACGTTGGCCGTCTTGCGGCCGACCCCCGGCAGGGCGAGGAGGGCGTCGAAATCCGCCGGCACCTCACCGGCGTGGTGTGCCACGATCTGCTTGGCCGCCGCGACAATGTTCTTGGCCTTCATGCGGAACAGACCGATCGTCTTGATGAAGGGCTCGATCTGTTTCGGGGTAGCGGCGGCCAGGCGGCGGGAATCGGGATAGGCGGCGAACAGGGCGGGTGTCGCGGCGTTGACGCTGACGTCGGTAGCCTGGGCCGAGAGGATCGTCGCGATCAAAAGCTCGAAGGGCGAGCCAAAGTCGAGTTCGGTGGCGGCGTCGGGATAGCACCGCACCAGTTCAGCGAGCACGCGGCCCGCCCGGTTCCGCTTGTCTGCAACGCGTTCTCTCGGCATCACCCACCACCATAATCGGTGAGGTCGCCCGGCCGCCAGGAGACCCGCAGGGCGTTGAGCACGGCGACGACATCGATCGCCTCCTGCACGAGCGCTCCGGCCGCCGGCGGCAGGAGGCCCGCCGCCGCGAAGCCCATCCCGACGAGGCTGGCGGCGATCCCGCCGAGGGCGCTCTGCAGGGCGATCGACCGCATCCGGCGGCCGATGTGAAAAAGCTCGTCCACGCGCTCGAGCGACTGATCCATCACCACGACGCCGGCCGCCTCGCTGGTCACGTCGCTGGCGGTGCCCATCGCGATGCCGACGGTGGCGGCCGCCAGGGCGGGGGCGTCGTTGATGCCGTCTCCCACGAAGAGTGTCGGGGCTGTGGCCACCGCCTCCTCGACGATCGCGAGCTTGCCTTCGGGGGGCACCTCGGCGTGGACCTCCTCGATCCCGACGACGTCGGCCAGCCAGCGGACCTCGCTTTCGCGGTCGCCCGAAACGAGCATCACGCGGGAAAGCCCATGGGCCGGCTCGAGATGGCTGACGAACGGCCGGCCGTCGGCCCGCGGCGAGTCGCGAAACCGCAGCACGCCGGCAGCGTGGCCCTCGATCACCACCACGCACTCCAGCCCTGCCGCCTGCGGCGGCAACCGGTCGCTGCCGGCAGGGTCGATCGCCCCCAGCTTCTTTCGGCTGGTGATCGTCACGGCCCGTGGGATCCCGTCGGCCGCTCCCACAACCCGGCCGACGAGCCCCTCGCCGGGCTTCTCCGAGACCGCCTCGGCCTCGCCCCGGGGCAGATCCCGCGCCTCAGCCGCCGCCACCACCGCCGCGGCCAGCGGGTGCTTTGAGTAGGCCTCCAGACTGGCGGCGAGTTCCAGCACCTCGTCGGCCGAGCGATCCCCCACAGGGATCACCTCGCTGACGCTCGGTTCACCGTAGGTAAGGGTGCCGGTCTTGTCGAAGATCGCCGTCCTGCAGGTGTCGAGCCGCTCGAGCACCGCCGGATCACGGATCACGATCCCCCGCTTGGCCGCCAGTGAGACCGCCCCGATGATCGCCACCGGAATCGCGATCAACAGCGGGCAGGGCGTGGCCACGACGAGCACCGCCAGGAACCGGACCGGCTCGCCGCTCGCCCACCAGGCCGCTCCCGCCAGGGCCAGGGCCAGCGGCGTGTACAGCGCTCCGAGGGAGTCGGCCAGTCGGCGGAGCCTGGGCCGCCGCTGCTCGCTGGCCTCGAGCACGGCCATGATCTTGGCGTAGCGGCTGTCGGCGGCGACCCGGTCGGTGCGGATCTCGAGGGCCGCCTCGCCGTTGATCGCCCCGGAGAGCACGGTTGAGCCAGGCGCCTTGGCGATCGTGTAGGGCTCGCCGGTGAGATAACTCTCATCCATCGAGCCGCGGCCGGAGACAACGGTGCCGTCGACGGGGCAGATCTCATGGGGCAGCACCAGGACGATATCGCCGACCCGGAGCTCGGCCAGGGACACGTCGACCGGCCCCCCGCCGGCTCGCCGGTGGGCCAGCGACGGCATCCGGCGGGCCAGCGCCGCCAACACGTCGCCGGCCCGGCTCACGGCGCGTCGCTCGAGGGCCTCGCCGCCGGAGAGCATCAGGACGACGAGCACTCCGGCGACGTACTCACCCAGGATGACGCTCGTCACGATCGAGATTCCGGCCAGCAGATCTGAGCCGAAGCGTCCGGTCAGCAGTTTGACGAGCAGGTCGCCCACCAGCGGGATGCCGCCGGCGATCAGCATCACCACCAACGGCAGTTCGGCGAGGCTGATGGCCCGACCGGCGAACCAACGGCCCGGATCGAGCGGCCCGAGCGAGACCGGCGTTGCTCCTCCGCCCGACCAGAGAAGCAGCCCCCAGGCGGCCAGGGCCAGGATCGCCCCGCCGGCGATCAACTCGTCGACGGGCATCCGCCAGCGACGGGAGCGGCCGGAGTGGGGTCGCTTCGGCATTCGGGATGGTCCCGGGGAGGCGGCGGGTGACGAGGGTCAGCTGTGCATTCGCGGCAGCGGGTCGCCCCGCTCGATGATTGCCGCCTCGGCGGCGGCCAGTTCCCGGAGCCGCTCGCGGACGGCCTCTTCGGGTGCGAAGCCGCCGGCCAGCCGCACGTAGGTGGCGTGGTGGCGGGCCTCTGACTCGAACAGCCCCCGGTAGAAGTCGCGGAGTTCAGGGTCGTCAACGTGCTCGCCGAGCAGGGCGAACCGCTCGCAGCTGCGGGCCTCGATCAGGCCGCCAATCAGCAGCCGATCAACCGCCCGGCCGGGCTCCTCCTTGCGAACGAGCTCGTGGAGCCGCGGCCCGTAAGAACTTGGGGAGAGTTTGCGGAAGCGAATCCCCCGCTGCTCGAGGAGGTCGAGCACCATCCGGAAGTGTTCGAGCTCCTCCTCGACAATCTCGGTCATCGCCCGGGCCAGGTCGGTGTGGTCGACGTAGGAAAAGAGCATGTTCATCGCCACGCCGGCCGCCTTCTTCTCGCAGTGGGCATGGTCGATGAGCACCTCCTCCAGGCTGGAGTCGACCTGGGCGAGCCAGCGGGCGGCGGAGGTGGATTGGAGGCTGAGCATGGAGACAACGCCCGAGGGCGGGTGATCCGCGACGCGGCGAGAGCCTGCCATTTGCCAGGCAACCCCGCAGGCTGTCATCATATCGTCGGCGGCGACAGGATCGTCGGATTCCCGAGGAGGCGGCCGCTGGGCCGCAGGCATGTGATCGCCTTCGATCGCCCCGCTGCCAAGAAGTCGCCCGAGCGGAACGTGCTCGGTGGGGAGTTGGCTAGCTGCTCCAGCGAACCGTTGACGGGCTTCTTCCGGGATGGCTGCTGCCGCACCGGTCCCGATGACGTCGGCGTGCATACCGTCTGCGCGGTGATGACGGCGGAGTTTCTCGAGTTCACCGTGGCGGCCGGCAACGACCTGGTGACCCCGCGGCCGCAGTGGGGCTTTCCCGGGCTCGTGGTCGGCGACCGCTGGTGTCTCTGCGCCGCCCGCTGGCTCGAGGCAGCCGAGGCGGGCAAGGCGCCGCCGGTGGTGCTCGAGGCGACCCACGAGAAGTCGCTGGCGATCGTGCCCCGGGAAATGCTCGAGCGGCACGCGGTGAAGCCGGCATGACGGCGTGGCTGCTGCCGGCCGCCGTGCTGGCCGTGGCGGTGCTCTACGCGTCGGTGGGTCACGGCGGGGCGACCGGCTACATCGCCGTGATGGGCCTGCTCGGGCTTGCGCCGGAGGTGATCCGGCCGACGGCGCTCGTGCTCAATCTCGTGGTAGCGACGATTGGCACCGTGCAGTTCGTACGGGCGGGGCAGTTTCGCCGCGACCTGTTTGTGCCGCTGGCCCTGGCGAGCGTGCCGGCAGCGGCGATCGGCGGGGCCATGTCGCTGCCGACGGCGGTGTTCGAGGCCGCCTTGGGCTAGGTGCTCGCCTTCTCGGCGGTGCGGATGCTCGGCGATCTCGCCTCGCCGGCGACAAGAGCCGGCACCGCTAGCGGTGCCGGGGAGCCACCGACCCGCCGGCAGCTTCCCTCGCCCGCGCTCGCAGGCATCGGTGCGGCCCTCGGCCTCGCTGCGGGCCTGACTGGCGTGGGCGGCGGCGTGTTTCTCACGCCCCTCTTGCTCGAACTCCGCGTTGCGACCACGCGACAGGTGGCGGCCGTGTCGGTCGTGTTCATCCTCGTCAACTCCACCGCGGGCCTGGCCGGCTGGCTGGGCAGCGGCCGGAGCCTGGCAGTGATCGACCCCTGGGTCGTGGCGGCCGCGGCGATCGGGGGACTGATCGGCTCGCAGCTGGGTGCCTTTCAGTTGCCGATCCGCTGGCTCCGAATCCTGATGGCGGTGGTGCTGGCAGTGGCGAGCATGAAACTCCTCGGTCTGGCAACGACTTAAGGGTCAGGTCTTGACAATTAACTTTTATGATTTGCCGTCGCTTAGTTTCTCGCCTTCTTCTGTGGCCGTTGTGTCGCCAGCAGGGTGTGGCCGCAGCGTCAGCACCTCGGTTATCAGTTCTTCGAGAAGTAGATCCCAAACGGGGTCTTGTTCCCGACGGTCTTCAGCTCGGCTAAGCGTCTTGCAAACGGCCGCCGAACTCACACCGCCAAACTCTTCAGCAAGTTGGGTCACCTTCGCATCTGTTATGCGACGCAGAAGATAGAGAGCCGCAGTCCTCGCGTCGTTGCGGTGTTGGCGAGCCTTGCAGAGTGCAGCACGATCGACTTCGAAATGATCAAGGACGGCCTTCAGAACGTCTTCTTTGTTCGGTCGCCACTTCAGCTGCCGGAGTTGGGGCACCTCTGGTGAACGCGGCCCTTTCGCAAGTGCCTCCCGCTGGTCTTCGACCCAGGCCGCCGATCCGAGGAACAGGCCGCCAATCGCTGCCTCGGTAGGAGACGGCAACGACGATCGGATTCCAGACTCGACAAAGTTTCGGTAAGCACGTCGTGCCTTGTGGTGGTCGTGTGAGTGTTCAGCGAGAACCGTCTTCCAGTCAAGCCAACTCGGAGCGGTCTTCGCAAAGCGTGCAAAGCGGAAACACGGGTAGCTGCTCCAGCGGTAGTGCTCTGGTAAGCGGACAATTCCGGCCCGAACGGGATTGAGATGGATGTATCTACTGGCTTCCGAGGCATGGCTGTCACGCTCGACCAAAATTGCCTTGAATCGCCCCTGGAAGAGAGCTCCGCAGCGGGCGTGCCGTCGATTGAAAAGACTGGCATACCCTGAGTTGAGGTCGTGCATTCCCGGTGAAAGATTGGCATCGGGAGTTTGCACGAGGAGGTGGTAGTGGTTTCGCATCAGCACCCAACTGAAAATGTTCCAGTTGCTTCGAGTGGCTACACGGCCGAGCAAACGCAACCAGTCCTCCCGGTCGCTGTCACTTGCAAAGATCGACCGTCTTTCCCAGCCGCGGCTGGTCACGTGGTAGAGCCCTCCGGGGAGGTCGATTCGAAGCGGGCGTGCCATGGGGGTTTAGGCGGGGATGCAAAGTTATTTGTCAAGACCTGACCCCAATTTAGGTATTAGTTTACCAGCGGGGCCAGGGGATGTTTCGCATCCACCACTGTGGCCAGGGAAGCCGCTGCCGCCAGCGGCGGGCGTGGATCGGGAAAGCCCGCTTGGCATCCCATTCGTCCGGCCACCAGGTCTCGTCGGGGATCGTCGCCACACCACGCTGGTGGGCCAGGATCGTGAAGATGCTCTGATCGTGGCGGTGCCCACGAAACTCAGGATGCTCACCGCCAGGAGAAGCGGAATCGTCCACGAGCGAGAGATCAGCCATCCGGGCGGCCCACTCGGCAACAAACGCAGAGGCCGCCGGACCACTGCGGAGGACGAGCACCCCAGCCATGATCATCGGCTGCCGGTGAAAATCCGCCGTGTCACAGCCAAAGGCGACGAGGGCCCGCCGCTTGATCCACCGGATCGCTGTCCCGTCGAGCGAGAAGCCGAGCAGGCCGGCCGGATGTTTGGCGGCGAGCGCGAGATACTCCTCGAGCCGGGGCCGCCCCTCCGCGTTGAGCGAGCAACCAGCATCGCAGTAGACAAGCAACTCGCCGGGCGGCACCTCGGCGATCGCGTCGGCGATCACATGCGGCTTCCAGGTCCAGAGGCCGTAGCCCCGGGGATGCTGCCGAACCGTCTCGGCATGCTCGAACCAATAGGTGCCGGAAAGAGCCCGCTCATCGAGCGTGCGGATGCTGGCGAACCGGCCTACCGCTGCCGCTTCACCCCGGAGCCTGGCCAGTGAGCCGGCATAGCGGCGGTTGGCAAACGAAAGCAGGTGGGCCGGGAGAATCGGGAAGACTCCAGAAGCCAGGAGCTCAGTGGGCGGCGGCCTTCGAGAAGAGATTGAGCACCACGACGCCGGCGACGATCAGGCCCATCCCGGCGATCGCCGCGGCGTCGAGCTTCTGCCCGAGAAACAGCCAGCCGATCGCCGCGATCAGGGTCACGCCCACGCCCGACCAGACGGCGTAGGCGACCCCCACCGGAATCGTGGCGAGCGTCAGCGACAGGAAGTAGAAGGCTGCCCCGTATCCAATTACCACCGCCAGGCTCGGCAGCGGCTTCGAAAAACCGGCCGACGCCTTGAGGAAGCTCGTGCCGATCACCTCGGCTACGATCGCGATCACGAGACAGAGCCAAGCCATCGCGGTACTCATCTGTCTGCCTCAGGTGACCGGCTGCCACCGCCGCCGGAGTGGAAACAGCCTACCCGACCGGCATCAGTCGCGGAGCCGCTCACCACCAGCGGTGAGGAGGCAGTCCGAGACGGTGTGCTCGCCCCGGGGCGGTCCCGTGAGCCTCGGGCACTCGCTCAATCGCGGAGTCCCAGGCCAAGCACGTCGCGGCAGTACGTGATGCTGCGGCCGAGTTCCCCCAGTTGATACTCCCGCTCGGCGGCCGCTCGTGGTTTGCCCGGCGGGGGGCTGAAGGGGGCAAGCGGTCGTCCCCGCCTGGCCAACGCCAGAAAAGCCGCCAGATCCTCGGCCAGGCCATCGGGGAAGAGCGTCCAGAACGCCGGGTCGTAGATCGGAAACCGGCGGGGGAAGCCGGAGATGGTCTCGATGTGGACGGTCACGCCGGGGCAAGCCGTTTCGAAGTGATCGAAGAACGCCCCGAGATCGGTGCAGCCCTCGCCCATCGCCGTCCACTGGCAGGTGACGCCGTCGGGCTTGTCGTCTGCCGCGGCCGTCTCCCAGATCATCGTGTCCCGGAGGCTCGTGGTGGTCACGTGCGGGGCGAGGGTTTCCAGGGCCCGGACAGGATCCTCGAGCGTCCAGCAGGCGTTGCCGGAGTCAAAGTTGACGCCTATCGCGCTGCTCGCCGGGCCGGCCGGGTTGGCGTTGGCCTCCGTGACGAGGCCTTCCAGTTCACGTGAGGTCATGTCGCCGGCGTGATTCTCGACGGCAATCCTCACGCCGGCATCTTCTGCCAGTGGCCGGGCCTTCTTCAAGACGGCCACGGTGTCGGCGATCCGGGCCGCGATGCCGCCCGGGCTCTTGCGATCCTCCTGGTTGCCGAGCACGACGCGGAAGGCGGGTGAGCCCAGGGCCTCGGCCATGCGGATTCCAAGGGCGAGATGCTCTTGAGCGGTACCCCAATCGTGTTTGAAGGTCTTGGACGTCGGGCAGATGCTCCAGGAGCCGAGCACGAGCGAGACGCCGCGGTCGGCGGCGTAGCGGCGTAGTTCACCGAGCGATCCGTTGTCGAGCTTTCCTGCAAAGGGACCGAAGTCTGTGATGAAGAGCGAGTCGCAGCGGAGCTGTTCGGCGTGATCGACCAGTTGGCGGGCGTTCCATCCGCAGGCCCGGACCGCGAAGTTGTCGAAGCCCAGCGGGATGCCCCGGCGGCCAGACGCAGTGGCCCGGGTGATCCCGGTGGCCGCGACCGCAGCGGCTGAGCCCGCCAGCAACGCACGGCGAGGAAGACGAACGGCCGACGGTCGCGGCAGCCCGGGCCGCGAATGGCAGGCTGCAGGCCCGCCCACCGGCGAGGCGTCGAAGCGGGTCATCGCGTCGCCTCCGATGGCTTCTCGAGCCGGTAGAGGGCCTCTTCGGTCCGCAGGAAGATCGCCCGGCCGACCGCGGCGGGTGTCGCAAAGATCCCGCCGTCGAGGCGGTTGACGGCGAGCAGTTCGAATTCCCGGCCGGGCTGGATCACGAACGTCTCGCCATCGCGGTTCCCCACGTAGATCCGGCCATCGGCCAGCAGTGGTGAGGAGGAGAAGTTGCCGCCGAGCCGCTCAGTCCAGACCCGCTCGCCGGTCACGGCATCGAGGCAGGTGGCGATTCCCTTGTCATTGACCATGGCGAGAAGGCCATCCGCCACCAACGGCGACGACATCGTCGGGGCTCCCCGCTTCTCACGCCAAGCAATCTCAGGTGCCGTGTCGGGGCCGGTGAGGCGGACGGCCAGCAGTTCCGGCTGCATGAAACTGGTGCTCAGGAAGAGCAGCCCGCCGGCGGCGATCGGCCGGGGCACGACCGAAAACCCGAGCACGCCGTAGTTGAGCTTCCAGAGTTCCTTGCCCGTGGCCGGGTCGTAGGCGTAGAGCCAGTCAGCCGCCGGTGAAACGACCACATCGCGGCCACCAAGCGAGATGACCAGCGGTGTGCCGTAGGCTTTCTTGAGCTGCGGGTCGTCCCGCATCACACCCGAGCGGGCCGTCTGCCAGGCGATCCTCCCGCTGTCGATGTCATAGGCGGCGATCGACTGAACGTCGCTGCCATCGAGGTGCACGATCAACTTGTCTCGCCAGACGACCGGCGTGCTGCCCGGGCCGTTTTCGTGATTGAGCCGGAGTTCCCGGTTTCGCCAGATGATCTCACCGGTGGCGGCATGGAGACAGGCAACCCCGAAGTCACCGCAGTGGCAATAGAGGCGACCTTCCGCGAGCACGGGCGACGGCGAGGCAAACGAGTTGAGCTTGTGGATCGGCTGCGGGTCGGCAATCGTGAACAACTCGACGTCGTGCAGGATCACCCCGCTGGCTTCCGCCAGGCAGACCGCCCGGATCGTCACCGAACCAGAGACCTCCAGCTGCCCCGCCATCCGATTGCCCGCGAGGGCCCGGGCCTCTTCGGCCGGGCTCGCCTTCCGTTCGATCGCTGTTGTCAGCCAGATCCGGCCGTCTCCGATCACCGGGCTCGACCAGCCACGGCCGGCCAGCGGGGTCTTCCAGGCGACGTTTTCCGTCTCACTCCAGGTCACCGGCAGGTCGCGGGCGGCCGGGGCGTGGCCCTGGCCCTCTGGCCCCCGCCACTGCGGCCAGTCAGGATCGGCAGCGGGAGCGACACCGCAGGCGGGCAGCCCGGTAACGACGGTGAGCAGGAGCGATTGCAGGGCAGCCTTCACGCGTTGGTTCCCGAAGCGACGATCGATGACGCCCGCGAGAATATCAGACCGATGACCGACGGCAGCCTGCGAAGGTCTCCGGCCCCGTGAAACCGATCTTTCGACCGCCGGACGAGCGTGCTAGCCTCCCTGCCGCACCTTCCCAGGAGGCCCGATCGTGCCGAACGCTCTGAGGCTGCTGTTCGCGGCGGTCGCCCTCATCGCCGGACAGGCCGATCACCTCCGGGCCGCCGGCGGCCCGGAGGAGCCGGCGGCGTTTCCCGAGGCCGTGACGCTCCGGGTCGAGACCGAACTCTTCGTCGGTGACGAAACCGAACCGGTCGCCTCAAGCCTGACCCTGTTCGACGCGGGGGTGGCCTGGGACTTTCTCGAGGTGCGAGGAGGCTGTGATCCGGACGCGGCTGATGAGCAGCTCGAACTCGTTGAGATCGTTCTTCAGGATCCGGCTCGCGAACGGGTTGTCGTGATCGATCCCCGTCGCGATCTGAAAACCGAGATTCCGCTGATTCGACTCGAACGGCTGAGCGTGTCACTGGCGACGTGGGCCAGGTCGAGCGATGACCGGCTGGTCCGCTGGGCCGGTGGCCCCGATTTCAGTGGGGGCTTCACCGAGGAGGAGGATCGGATCGAACTGGCTGGTCCGCGGGTGCGATACGCCGTGGCCCATGCCGAGGCCGATTCTCCCGCCGTGGCCCGCACCTACCGCCGCTTTGCCGACACCGCCATCTTGCTCAAGGCCTTGCTCCAGCCCGGCGGCATCCCGCCGTTTCCGCGGCTGGCCGTCAACCGACGGCTCGAGGCGGCCGGCACCATTCCCTCTGAGGTGACGCTCGAGATCGATCCGCGGACCCCGCTCTTGCCGGGATCGGAGCGGCTCCGGAGCGTCCACAAGACCCATCCCCAACTGATCGTTTCGGACCGGCAGCGCATCGAGGAGGCACGGGCCACGATGGCCTCAGCCGAGATGGTCGATCTTGCCGGCTACATGGCTCCGGCTTCGGAGACGGCGGCCGGCCGCACCACCGATGACCCGTCCGACTGACGGCCACACCATGACCCGGCTGACGTCCGTCGGCACGTCAGTCGCAGGCGGCGCCGCCGGTACAGGTGGTTCGGCCGGCGTTCTTTCGCGCTGAGGCAAGAATCTTTGCCTGGTCCGCCGATATTTCCCTCGGCTCACATCTTCCCCAACCCGCCGCGTCGCGACCCTGTCGCCCCGCTGCCGGCGGTCGGAAGACACGGTCGCGACGGGGGACGGCCCGACCGCACGGGATCGCCGGTGGTATCCCGCCACCAGACTCGTGTTGACATTTGTACATATCTCCCGCTCTATTGATTTCATTCATTTCAGAACGTGAGAACGGAGGCCCGCATGCTCGTACTTTCCCGGAAGCAGAACGAACGGATTCGCGTGGGAGACTCGGTAGTGGTGACGGTGGTGCGTGTCAGTGGCGACAAGGTGAGGATCGGAATCGAGGCCCCGGCACATGTCCGGGTGCTTCGGGACGAGCTCGATGACGAACTCCTGGGCGACGTGGAACTCGACGTGGATTCGGAGTTGCCGATCCCCCAGCTGCTCCGCTGCGTCGGTTAGCGACCCCGATTTGCCGGGCCGGCCCTGTCAGAGACACAATCGGAACGTGGAGACCGACAACCTCATTCCGCCGCCCGACGATTTCGAGCCGTCGCAGCCCGCCGCACCTCGGCGGCTGCGACGGCTTTTTTTATGGCCGGTGATCCTGCTGGCCGTGGCGGTCGCAGCGACAGCCGTGGCGGTCGTGCCGCCGCCGGCGTTCCATGCCGCCAGGCTTCCGGTGGGTGGGCCGCTCGACGGCCGCACGCCCCAGGCGGCGACGGCTGCCGCCCAGCAGGATGCCCGGCGGCTGGTCACCTCCTGCTCGGGGCTGCACGCCGCCATCATGCGAGTCGGCTCCTGGGATGCGTTGTTCACCGAGCGGCAGATCAACGCCTGGCTGGCGATCGACCTGCCCCGCAATCATCCTGACCTGCTTCCGGCCGGGGCATCCGGGCTGCGGGTCGAGCTGCTCACCGGCCGCGTGCGGGCGGCGATGCGGATCGGCCGCGGACCAGTGTCGGCGAGCGTCTGGCTCGATGCGGCGGTGAGCCTCCGCGAGGTCAACCAGCTGGGGATCGCGCTGCGAGCAGCGGGCCTCGGTCGGCTGCCCTTGCCCCGCGGACCGCTTCTTCAGGAAGTCGCCCGCCGCCTGGAGCGACTCGGGCTGGTCACCGAGATCCGTCGACTCGACAACCAGCGTCTCCTGGTGGTGTACATTCCGTCGACCCACGAGGCGGGCGGGCTGAGCCACTGGCTCAGCCGCCTCGGGATCGGCCGCGGGGAACTGGTCCTGAAAGGAGAGACCCGGCGAGGCCGGGACCGGCCGGCGGCGGAGCGGCCTTGAACGGTTTCGGCAGGATGCGACACAGCAGATGGTGCGACTGACATTTCTCGGAGCGGCCGGCGTGGTCTCGGGCTCGCGGCATCTGCTCGAAGCGGCCGACGGCAGCCGGATGCTGATCGACTGCGGGCTGTTTCAGGGTGAGAAGCGGCTCCGGCAGCGGAACTGGGATCCGCTCGGCGTGCCCCCAGCCTCGATCGCCGCGGTCGTGCTGACCCACGCCCACATCGACCACTCGGGCTGGCTACCCCGACTCGTCCGCGAGGGCTTCGACGGCCTGATCTATGCCACCCCGGCAACCGTCGATCTGCTCGATCTGCTGCTCTACGACTCGGCCAAGTGCCAGGCCGAGGATGCCGCCTATGCCAATCGCAAGGGCTACTCCCGGCATCATCCGGCCCTGCCGCTCTACGGGGAGCGGGATGTCACCGCAGCCCTCCGGCTGGTGCAACCGGTCGACCGCGGCGTGTGGTTCGAGCCAGCCAATGGAATCCGCTGCCGGTATCACGATGCCGGCCACATGCTCGGCAGCGGCTTTCTCGAGGTGGAGGCGGAAACCGGCGGCGGCCCGCCGGTGCGGATCGTGTTCTCCGGTGATGTCGGCCGCTACGACGCGCCGCTCTATCACGACCCGGCCCCGCCCCCGGCCTGTGACTACCTCGTCTGCGAGAGCACCTACGGTGACCGCGACCACTCCCCCGATCGGCCACTCGACGAGCTCGAGGCGGTGACCAACGAGGCGATCGAGCGGGGGGGCCTGATGCTGGTGGCCTCGTTCGCCGTCGGCCGGGCCCAGCAGCTCGTCTATCTTCTGCGGACCCTGATGGCGGCCGGCAGGATCCCCGAGATTCCGATCTGGGTCGACTCTCCGATGGCAGTCGAGGCCACGGCGATCTTTCGCAGGCATGCCGCCGAGCACGACTTCACCGAGGCCCGGATGGCCGGGGTGGCCGAGGCGCTAAAAAGCCGCGGTGTTCAGATGGCCAAGACGCCCGCCGAATCAAAGGCCATCAACGCCCATCACGGTCCGGGGATCGTGATCGCCTCCAGCGGAATGATGAACGGCGGGCGAATCCTCCATCATCTCGCCCGCCGGCTGCCCGAGGAGGACACGACCGTCCTGGTGGCCGGCTTCCAGGCCAAGGGCACCCGGGGTCGCAAGCTCCTCGACGGCGCCGACACCCTCCGCATTCACGGCCGTGACATCCCCGTCAAGGCGGTGATTCGCCAGATTGACGTCTTTTCCGGCCATGCCGATCGCACGGAACTCGGCCGCTGGCTGGCCGACATGCCACCGCCTCGGCAGACCTTCCTCGTCCATGGCGAGCCGCAGGCCGCCCGCGGCCTGGCCGAGTATCTTGCCGCCACCCGTGGCTGGCCGTGCCAGCTGCCTACGATCGGAGAGTCGGTCGACCTCTCCCCGCCGTCCTGAATCCCCGCCGACCCACGAACGCCAGTCCCCTGCCTCCGGAAAGACCGTCCCATGGCCAAAAAGACCGAATCCAGGCCGCAGCCGCCTGCCGCCGGGAAAGCCTGTGAAATCCTCCCGGACACCGTGCTGGGCGACGACGTGGCCCTGGTGGCCGAGAATATGGAGCAGATCCTCGCCTCGCCGAGTTACCTGCTGGCCCAGGAAGACCCGGGCCTGCTCTCGCTCGAGGAGATGCGGGGCGTGCGGATGCTCCTGGAACTCGAAAAGCCGGAACTGGCGCTCCAGGCTGACCGGATCCATTCCACCGTGATCGTCTTCGGCGGCACCCAGATCGTCGAGCGGGGGGCCGCCGAGCGGCGGCTGTCCGAGGCTCGCCGGGCCGCCGCGGCCGCGCCGGACGACCGGGAAGCGGCCCGCGAAGTGGTCCGGGCCGAGCGACTGCTCGAGCACGCCCACTACTACGACTCGGCCCGGCAGTTCGCCAAACTGGTCTCGATCGACAACCAGTGCGACAGTCAGCGGGACTACGTCGTCATCACCGGGGGCGGCCCCGGCATCATGGAGGCGGCCAATCGGGGTGCCTTCGACGTGGGCTGCAAGTCGATCGGCCTCAACATCAAGCTGCCTGCCGAGCAGCAGCCCAATCCCTTCATCACTCCTGAGTTGTGCTTCCAGTTCAAGTATTTCGCGCTGAGAAAGTTCCACTTCATCCTCCGGGCGGCGGCGGTGGTGCTCTTCCCGGGCGGCTTCGGCACCCTCGACGAGATGTTCGAGACGCTCACCCTCCGGCAGACCCACCGGATGCAGCCGGTGCCGATCATCCTCTTCGGTCGCGACTACTGGTCGCGGGTGATCGACTTCCAGTTCCTGGCCGACTCGGGGGTGATTTCCGATCGCCATCTCGAGCTTTTCACCTACGCCGAGACTCCCGAGGAGGCCTGGCGGCAGATCGTCGACTTCCATGCCGCGGCGCAGGCGGGCGACTGATCACCGTTCAAACGGTTCGGTCAGCCCTCGGCCGGCAGCCGGATGGTGAAGGTGCTGCCGATACCCGGAGTGCTCTCGACGGTGATCCCGCCGCCGTGGGCCTGGACGATGTGCTTGACGATCGAGAGGCCCAGGCCGGTCCCGCCAAGCTTGCGGCTGCGAGCCTTGTCGACCCGGTAGAACCGCTCGAACAGCCGGGGCAGGTGGACCGCCTCGATCCCGGTGCCCTCGTCGGCGACCGAGAGCACCAGTTCCTCGCCGTCCCGGGCGGCCGCCAGGCGGACGTGGCTGCCGGGATCGCTGTATTTGATGGCGTTGTCCACCAGGTTGATGACCGCCTGTTCCAAGAGTGGCGGATTGACGGCGGCCGTCAGCGACTCGGGGCAATCGGTCTGGAGGCCGATCGACCGCTCCGCCGCCCGCGGGCTGCAGTCGGCCTCGACCGCCGCAAAGACATCCCCGATCGGGACCATTTCCAAGGGCAGATTACCGATCCCTTCACTCTGCTCGATTCGCGACAGGGCCAGAAGATCCTCGATGATCGAGGCCAGCCGGTCGGCCTGCCGGTTGACGATCTCCAGGAATCGCCGGCTGTTGCCGGGATCTTCGACGGCGCCGTCGAGGAGGGTCTCGACAAAGCCTTTGATCGAGGCGACCGGTGTCTTGAGTTCGTGGGAGACGTTGGCGACGAAGTCCCGCCGCACGTTTTCGAGCCGCTGCATGTCGGTGACGTCGTTGAGCACGATCACCGCGCCCCCCTCGCCCGAGAGATCCCGCAGGGCCGTGCCCCGCAGCCGGATCGTGCGGTCGCGGGCGGCCCTCAGGACGAGGTCGTCCTCGACCGGCTCACGGCAGTCGATCGCGAGAAGAGCGAAGCGGCGGAGGTCGGGGTTGCGGATCACTTCCTGCAGCGGCCGGCGGATCACGTCGTCGAGGTCGATGCCCAGCAGTTCAGCCGCTGCTCGATTCATTCCCACAATCCGCTGCCGGGCGTCGATTGCCAGCACGCCCTCGATCATGCTCCCCAGGACAGCTTCCTGCTGCGTTCCCTGCCGGCCGAGCAACAGGCCCCGCTCCACGAGTTGTTCGCGAAGCGTGCGATAGGCTTCGGACAGCCCCGCCACCTCGGCCAGTTCGGTCGATGGCAGCGGGGCATCGACATCGCCAGCAGCCAGTCGTTCGGCGGCGACGCGGAGCTCTTCGACCGGCCTGGCAGCCCGGCGGGCCAGCAGCCAGCCGGCCACCACGGCGGCCAGCCCGCAGGCAGCGGTACCGGCGAGCATCCAGCCGAGCGACCGGGCGAGGGCCTCGTCGGAGGCGGCGGTATCGGCGGTCACCGTGACAATTGCCCGCGGCTGTCCGGGCGGCCCCAGCGGAATCGCCACCGCCAGCGATCGGCGACCGGCGGCGACGTCGTAGCGACTCCCGCTGGCCGTCTGGCCCCGGCGGGCCTGCCGGATCAGCGGCGAGTCGAGTTCGCGGGCCGAGACGGAATCGGCTCCGGGGGAATCGCCATCCTGGCCCTCGCCCGTCGAGTTTCCCGGCAACGCCTCGGCTCGGCGGGCTGCAATCGAGTCCAGCTCGATCAGGTCGGCCTCGAGTCCGGCGGCACGGAAGGCCTCGGCCCGCGACTGAAAGGCCGCCGTGTCGAGGGGGCCGTGGTCATTGAACCTGATCGTGTCGGCCAAGCCGCGGGCGACGTCGGTGAGCCGCTGCCGCTCGGCCTCGCTCGCCAGGGCGGCCATCTGAACGCTGGCCACCCAGAAACAGCCGGCCAGCACGCCCCCCACGAGGACACACCAGCCGGCGAAGAGATGCCAGACAAGCCGGGTGCGGGGCATGGAGGTGGCTGCCGGGTGGGACGCTGCCTACGCCCGGAACCGATACCCCACGCCGCGAACGGTCTCGATGTAGGAACCGTGAGTGCCGAGCTTTTTGCGGAGGCCGGCGACCTGAACGTCGACCGACCGCTCCGTGACAGGATAATCCTCGCCCTTGACCGCGTCGACGATCTGCGTCCGGGTGTAGGCCCAGCCGGGCCGACGGGCGAGAAACTGGAGGAGCGCGAATTCCGTGTAGGTGAGTTCCAGGGGCTTCCCGGCCAGGGTCGCCTCGTGGCGGCCCGGGTTGATCGAGAGTTCGTGGACGTCGATCGTCAGCTCGGCCTCAGCCTGCCGCCGTGAGTCGTGGCGACGCAGAAGGGCCTTGATGCGGGCGTTGAGCACCCGCGGGCTGAAGGGCTTGGCGATGTAGTCGTCGGCACCGCGGTCGAGGCCGGCCACCATGTCGGACTCCTCGCTCTTGGCGGTCAGCATGATGATCGGGATCTCACGGGTGCGGGCATCGGCCTTGAGCCGCCGGCAGACCTCGAGGCCGTCGACGGCCGGCAGCATCAAGTCGAGCACGATCAGGTCGGGCGGCTGCCGGCGGGCAGTCTTGAGGGCCTCCTCGCCGCTGCCGACGCAGGCGACCTCGTGTCCCTCCTTGGAGAGGTTGTAGCGGACGAGCTCGAGAAGATCGTCTTCGTCATCGACGACCAGAATGCGATACGCGGCCGGCGGCGGCGAACCGCCCCGTGACTTCGATGGCGGGTGCTTCACGGCGGCTTCCTGCGGCACAAGGACGTCAGCTGGCATCGGTGGGCGGGTGGTGAGAGGAAGGGATGATTGGCAGAAGTATGCCCGCTCGGGGCAGGCCTCGGAAAATGAGAATTCGATGAAGGGCTGGGAGCCGGGAAAGCCCAACGGCCCGCCGTCCCCCCGGGAGCATTGGGAAGCCACCCGGGTTCGCTTGGTCGTGACGGCGTTTTGGGCGAGACGTTGGTGAACGGTGGCTCGGGCTTCCGGGGGCCGATCTCGCCCAACCTCCCGCCGTCCCCCCGGCTCGCGCCGGGGGGCTTTTATGGTGAGGGGCTAGGAGAGCAGTAGCTCGACGTCTTCGGCGGTCAGGTTGGCAATCACGCTGCCGTCGGCCCGCACGATCGACTCGGCCAACTCCCGCTTCTTGTCCTGAAGCGCCAGGATCTTCTCCTCGACCGTATCGCGGGCGATCAGCCGGTAGGCGAAGACCGGCCGGGTCTGGCCGATTCGGTGGGCCCGGTCGACCGCCTGGGCCTCGACGGCCGGGTTCCACCAGGGATCGAGAATGTAGATGTAGTCGGCCGCGGTGAGGTTGAGGCCCTGGCCGCCCGCCTTGAGGCTCACCAGGAACAGCCGGCAGTCGGGATCTTCCTGGAAGCGGGCGACGCGGGCCTGCCGGTCGGTCGTGCGGCCGTCGAGGTATTCGTAGGGGAGCGGCCGGGCGTCGAGTTTCCGCCGGAGGATCGCCAGGAAACTCGTGAACTGGCTGAAGACGAGCACCTTGTGGCCCTCGTCGATCACCTCGTCGAGCTGCTCCAAGAGCGCGTCGAGCTTGGCCGAGGGGTCGTCGATGCGGGCCTGATCGACGAGGCCCGGATGGCAGGCAGTCTGGCGAAGCCGCAGGAGCGCCTCGAGGACGGCGATCCGCGAGCGGCCGATGCCGAGCCGGCCGATCCGGCCGGAAAGCTCGGCCCGGAAGTGGTGCCGCAGTTCGTCGTAAGCCTTGCGTTGGGCGGTCCCGAGTTCGACGAACAACGTCTGCTCCGTTTTCTCGGGGAGATCGGAGAGCACCTCGGCCTTGGTGCGGCGGAGGAGGTAGGGCCGCACGGCCCGAGCGACGACCTCGGCGCTGCTGCGGCCGTCGGCCAGAAACCGCCGCAGTCGGGCGGCGCTGCCGAGCTGGCCGGGATTCAGAAACTCGAAGATGCTCCAGAGTTCGCCGATGTGGTTCTCGACCGGCGTGCCGGTGAGGGCCAGCCGGTGCCGGGCCTTGAGCAGCCGGCAGGCCTTGGCCGCCTGGCTGGCGGCATTTTTGATCGACTGGGCCTCGTCGAGGATCACATAGTCGAACTCCGTCTCGCGGTGCCGGACGATGTCGCGGCGGAGGGTCCCGTAGGTGGTGATCACGATGTCATGATCGGAGAGATCGCCGGCGGCTTCGGCCCGGGCGTTGCCCGTGTGATTGGCGACCCGCAGCGCCGGAGCGAACTTGGTCGCCTCGTCGATCCAGTTGAAGACGAGGCTCTTGGGAACAACCACCAGGCTGGGACGGTGCGGGATGGCTCCGTCGGTCAGGAGGTTCTTGCGGCGCATCAGCAACGCCAGCACCTGGATGGTCTTGCCAAGGCCCATGTCATCGGCCAGGCAGCCGCCCAGGCCGAGATCCTCCAGGAAGGCGAGCCAGCCGAGGCCCTCCCGCTGGTAGTGACGGAGGGTTCCCTTGAAACCGGCCGGCTCATTCTCCGCCTCGGGCTGCTCGCCCTTGGCCAGTTGGTCCCGCAGCCGCTCGAAGGCCTCGTCGAACCGAGCCTGAGGCTGGCCGGCCAGGAGGGCGTCGAGCAGGGCGACCTGGATGCGGCCGTACCGCAGCCGCCCATCATGCTTCTGAGCCAGGGCCGCGAAGGGGGCGAACTGGGTGGCGAACGATTCGGGGAGGATGCCGACCGAGCCGTCGGCCAGTTCGACCGCCCGCCGCCCGGCAGCCAGGGCCTCCAAGAGTGCGGGGAAGTCGGCAGCCACGCCGCCGAAATCCATAGTGGCCGACAACTCGAACCAGTCGATCCCGCTGGTGACGTTCCAGGCCACGCTGCCCGCCGGCCGGTAGCGGCGTCCGGCCACCTCGACCGTCCAGCCGGCGGCGGCCAGTTCCGAGACCGAGCCGTCGAGCCGGCCCCGGGCGACTTCGACATGGTGGGCTACCGCGTCGTCATCGAGCGACGCGCCCCGGGGAGGCGTGAAGCCGTGTCGCGGCAAGGCCGCGAGGGCCTCCCGCTCGCCGCGGCGGTCGCGGCGGACGAGCAGCCGGCGTTCGACATCGACCGCGCCGCCGGCGTCGTCGTCGGCCGCTACGAGGATCCCGGCGTAGTCGAACCAGATCCGCCCTGCCAGTTGGACGCGGGGCGAACTGCGGCGGCGGCGACCGTTGGGAGCCGTCTCGTCGGCTGCGATCGCCGGCGAGTCGTCGAGCACGAGCTTTGGTCGGGGCGGCCCCGACTCGATCTGCCAGCCCGTCCAGGCCGGCAGCACCACGCGGGGCAGGTCGGCCAGCCCCGCGAGCCGCTCGATCAGGCCGTCGCACTGGGTGGCGGAGAGTTCGATCGGGCCGCGACGGTCGAACTGGTCGATCCAGCCGGTGGCGGGGTCGGCCGCGAGCCGGGCGATCCGGTCCTCGAACACGACGATGCCCGACTTGAGGATTGCCCGCGGCGTGCGGAGGTCCTTTCGTTCGCTGCCACGGACAAGCGATGCGGCGAGGGTGGCTTTCGCCGGCCGGACCGGCGGAGCGTCGGCATCGGCGTTGCGGCGGCGGGGCAGCTCGTCGTCATCGGGACCCACCACGAAGGCAAACTCCCAGGGCCGCCCACCGTCCCAGGCCAGCGGGATCACCTCCTCGGGTGCCCGGCGGGGTTCCGGCTGCACGACCAGCCGACCGGTCTCGCAGAGCATGGCGAGATGCTTGGCCGCCGAGTGCGGGCTGACGATGATCCGTGAGATCGTCCGCTGCTCGAGCGGCGGCGGGAGGCTGCGGTCATCACCGCTGGCGGCGCCGAGCAATGCCCCGAGAATCTCCCGCTCCTGGTGATCAAGATCGGCCAGCTCGATCTCACCGGGGCCGATCGTGATCGAACGGGGTCTGCCGGTGGCGTTGCCCGCCACGTCGAGCTGCATGCGGCAGGGAGTGAGCACGGCCGCCCTGGCTTCGGCTGAGGCACCGGTATCCAGGAGAAACACGAGCGCCCCGCCGGCCCGCCGCTGATCGGGAATCGTCACGCCCCGGCTGCGGACGGCCGGCTCGACCAGCCGCCGCCGCTCCTCCAGTTCCGCAGCCCAGGGGGGCAGGCGGGGGCTGCCGCGGCCCGATGCTGCCCGTCGGCGGACCACCACGCCTCCGGTCCGGGCCGGCTCGGGCTCCGGAATCGGGGCCGGCTCGGCGGTCGCGACGAAGGCCGCCGAGTCTTCATCGCCAATCACGTCGAGGGTGACGGGCGTCTGGTCGTGAATCCCGGCCAGCAGGCCGCGGCGATCGACCTCCAGCAGCACCGCCGCCAGGACGGCACACGGCCGGCCGGCTCGCCCCTCGTCGGTCGTGCAGCGGCTCTCCAGCGTCATGCCGCCGCGACGATGGGCCGAGAGTTCCAGAAACACCTCGTGTTCCTCTCCCTCCTCGCTGGTCACGGTGGCCTTGACCTGGCCAACGCGGGGGCTGGAGACGGCGGCCGAGGGGATCGCGCGGGCCTGGGC
>CALGAS010000556.1 GCA_937959175.1 uncultured bacterium
CGCTGGTGAGGAGCACGATGGGCCGGCCGACGCTGCGGGCGACGTGGCGGCGGCTCAGCTTCACGCCGGCCGCGTCGACGGGGGAGGGGTCGCCCGACCCGACCAACCGGTCCGCCTTCGACGCGGCGGTCGTGAAGATGATCCGCCGCCACGTCGCCCGCAGCGAGGGCCGGGCGATGGTGCTCTTCACCAGCCACCAGGCGCTCGCCCGGGCGACGGAGCAGCTGTCCGGCTGGTGCGTGCGGCGGAACTACCGGCTCGTCAGCCAGGCCGACGGGCTGCCGCGGTCGCGGATGCTCGAAGCCTTTCGGGAGGGTCCCAACAGCGTGCTGTTGGGGACCGACGGCTTCTGGCAGGGAATCGACCTGCCCGGCGACCAGCTCGTCACGGTCGTGATCACCCGGCTCCCCTTCGCCGTGCCCGACCGGCCGCTGGTCGCCGCCCGGATCGAGGCGATCAACGAAGCCGGCGGCAACGCCTTCATGGAGTACCAGCTGCCCGAGGCGGTGCTCAAGCTCAAGCAGGGCTTCGGCCGGCTGAT
This sequence comes from uncultured bacterium, assembly GCA_937959175.1. Lineage (GTDB taxonomy): Bacteria > Planctomycetota > Planctomycetia > Pirellulales > UBA1268 > QWPN01. Next base: position 542 of record CALGAS010000556.1, read on the forward strand.
CCGCACCGCCGAGGATTCGGGCACCGTCGTGATCCTCGACCCGCGGCTGCTCACCAAGCCCTACGGACGGGTCTTTCTCGGCAGCCTGCCGCCGGCGACGGTTGAGGTCGAGCCGCTCGACGACGAGCTCGAGCCGGCGGTCGAACCCTGGTCGGAGGGCTGATCCCGTGCCAGCCTTCATCCCCGCCGACCCGCTCTACCAGCTGGCCCTCGTGATCGTGGCCGGGATCGTGGGGGGCGAGCTGTTCGGCTTGGCCAGGCTGCCGAGGGTGACCGGCTGGATCGCCACCGGCATCCTCCTGCGGGCGACCGCTCCCTGGCACGGCCCGCTGACGGGGCTCTCGGCCACGACGACGCTCGAGATGCGGCCGCTGATGAACTTCGTGCTCGGCTACATCGCCTTCACGGTCGGCGCGGCCCTCCACTTCGCCGGCCTCCGCAATGCCGGCCGGCGAGTCGGGCTCTTGCTCCTTGGCGAGGCGATCGTCACGCCGCTGGTGGTCCTGGCGGTGCTCTGGAGCGTCGGCAGTTACATCACGCCGGGCGGCCTCTCGCTGCGGGCGGCCGTCCTCCTGGCCGCGATCGCAATCGCGGGCGCTCCCGGCACGACGGTGCTCGTGATCCAGGAGGCCCGGGCCCGGGGCATCCTCACCCGGACCCTGCTCGGCTCGATCGCCCTGATCGACATGGTGGCGGTGGGGATGTTCGTGTTCTCGGCCGACTACCTGGCGGCGATCGGCGGCGGCGGCCAGACCTGGCAGGAGGCCTCGCCGGCCGCCCTGGTCACGGTGGCCCGCGAGTTTGCCACCGACCTGGCGGTCGGCGGCGTCGCGACGCTGCTCGCCCTCGGTCTGATGCGGACGATCGTCAGCCCGGCCTTCCTCGGGCCCACAATGGTGGCCGTGATCCTCGGCACCTGGGGCGGCGCGACGGGTCTGTCGGCCTCGGGAATCCTGGCCTGCACCTTCGCCGGCATCCTCGTCTCGAACCTCCGGCATGAGGTCGTCCGGTCGACCGAGGCCTATCTGCACGCAATCGGGGCGATCCTCTTTACCGCCTTCTACACCCTGGCCGGGATGAACATCGACCTCAGCCTCGTGACCAGCGTCGCCGGGCTGGTGGCGGTGTTCGTGGTGGCCCGCTTCATCGGCAAGTATGCCGGCGGCTACGCGGCGATGAGCCTGGCCGGCGCGCCCCGCCGCGTCCGCAACTCGCTCGGCCTCTCGCTGATTCCCCACGGCGGCGTCGCCGTCGGCCTGCTCTTGATGGTCCAGACCGATCCCCGGCTGGCCGGCGTGACCGAGACGGTGACGGCCGTCGGGCTGGCGGCGATCACGATCAACCAGCTGGTCGGCCCGAGCATGCTGCGGCACGCCCTCGCCCGGGCCCGCGAGGTCGGCAAGGCGGCCCCCCGGCTGCTCGACTTCCTCGACGAGAGCCACATCCTGGTCGACCTGGCCGGCGGCACCAAGGAGGAGGTGATCAGGGCGCTGGTCAACCGGCTCTACGCCGCCCCCAAGCCGCCGGCGATTCCTCGCAGCGAGTTTCTCGAGAAGGTCTTCGAGCGGGAGGCGGTGGCCAGCACCGTGCTCGGCGAGGGCCTGATGATCCCCCATGCGATCCTCGACGAGGGGCAGGCGATCACCGGCGTGCTCGGGATCAGTTCGCGGGGCATCGACCTCGACGCTCCCGACGAGCAGCCGGTCCACGCCGTCCTGCTGCTGGCGACGCCCCAGGCCGACCGCAAGCGGCACCTGGAGGTGCTCGCCGCCTTCGCTCGCACGATCACCCGCGACGTCAACCTCCGCGAGCAGCTCTACCACGCCCGCAGCGCCGCCCACGCCTACGACGTGCTCCACGCCGAGGATGCCGAGGACATCAACTACTTCCTCGAAGAGGCGATCAGCCGGGCCGAGTGAGGGCGTGGCGAAGGGCTTTGGGCCGGGATGGCCCGCCGTCCGGCGGTACAAGTACCAAGAGTTGGTTCGTAGTGATCGCGGTTTGGGCGGGTTGGTGGTGAGCGGTTATGCGGGCTTCCGAGGGCCGGGAAAAGCCCAACGGCCCGCCGTCCCCCCGGCTCGCGCCGGGGGGCTTC
>CALGAS010000557.1 GCA_937959175.1 uncultured bacterium
GCCACAAGCCGTTCCCCGAATTGCTCGACGCTCGGCAGGTATTCACTGACCTCGGTCAGGCTCACGAACGACGCGGTCGGCACGATCGCCCGGCCGAGCGGGCCGGCCAGCAGCCGCTGCTGGAGCCCCTCGACCGCCAGCGGCGAGGAATCCATGGCGACAATCGCGAAGTCGGCCTTCTGGCCCGCCACCAGCCAGCTCTGGAGGCGGGCCGGGGCGGCGGGGTCGGCGGGATCGAGAACGGCGGCCCCCTCGGCAACCGCGGCGTTTCGCTCCGCGGCTGTCATGCCCTCGAGGGCGGCCCGGTCGAATCGGTAGAAGAAGTGGCTGACGTGCCAGCCGACCGAGGGCTCGATCCCCGGCTCGAGCTGATCGGCGGGAGCGGCGTGGTGCGGCGAAGGCGGGGCGGCGGGAGCGGGCTGGGCCATCGGGAGTCTCATGGGGCAAGAGGGAAGGGGCGGCAATCACCGCGGGGGTTTGCTTCGAGTGTACGTGGCCCGGCCGCGGCGGCGAGCAGGACGCTGTCCACGCCCGGGGATTCTGCGGTAGACTCAGATCCGAGGGACGGCGGCCTCGGACATCGCAGGCCGCGAAAGAATCGGCAACATAAGGCCACGAAGGGGCAGTGCACGATGGGACAGGCAATCGTCGATCCGGCCGAGCTTCGCCGGTTTGCGGGCAATCTGCGAACCTTCAGCGAAGAGGTGATGGCCCACATGCAGATGGTGCAGCGACAGTTGGCCGCCCTGGGGTCGACCTGGCGTGACCAGGAGCAGCAGAAGTTCGCCCAGGAGTTCGAGGCGCAGCTGACCACCTTCAAGCGTTTCGCGGAGTCTACGAGCGAATACGTGCCCTACCTGATCCGGAAGGCGGAGCGGGTCGAGGAGTATCTCCAGCAACGCTGACCGGGTGACCGGTCCGGATTCCCGATCAGGGCCGGGCGGGCTGTCCGACAGGAGCAGGCATGTCACAGCAGGCAGATGTCAAGTCAATCGAGACGCTCTCGTTCGTGCGGGCGGCCTTCGCGGCCTTCGCCCATGAAACGGGGCAGGCTCTTGCCGAGATTGAGATCCAGGGTCAGCGGGCCGTGGAATACCTCACCGTCGACCGGGCGGCCCACTGGAAGGCTGAGATCCGCCGGATGACCGACCTGGTCAACAAGGCGATCAAGGATCTCGAGCACTGCCGGACCTTCAAAAAGGTCGGCGACAACACGCCCTCCTGCATCGAGGAGAAGAAGGCGCTCGAGAAGGCCCGTCAAAAGTTGGCCTGGGCAGAGTCGAAGGCGGAAGCGGTCCGCCGCTGGACGCCGGTCGTCCAGCAGCAGTTTCGTGAGACATGCGTGCGGCTGGTGCGGTTCCGCGATGTGATCGACGTCGACTGCCCGCGGGCCATGGCCCAGCTTGAAAAGATGCTCCGTTCGCTCGAGGCCTACCAGCAGGCCGTCTCGCCGGCCGGCGGTGGCAGCGACGGGGGAGGCAGCGAAGGGGCAAGCGTCACCCGACAGGTCAATGACGAGCCTGTCGAAGGGCCAGCTGCCGAGGCCGGAGCAGCTGAGCCGTCGGCAGGACAGGAGGTGAGCGGATCATGAGGGTCGGCGATCTCTCCAGCGGGGCCTCGAAATTGGCCAACTCGCTCAAGCAGCTCAATCTCAAGTGGGACGCGGCCACCGAGACCTGGCACGATGTCCGAGCCAAGGCGTTCCACAAGGAGAACGTGGAACCGCTCCTGCCCAGCGTCAAGGAAACGCTCGACGCGCTCGGTCGCCTCGCGGAGGTCTTCGACCGGGCCGCCCGCGACGTCGGCGATTCCGACGGCTACTGACCACCGGCCCGCTGACGCCAGCGGCCCTGTTTCTTCGTCCCTCGGCCTGAGGATGCCGTGAGCACCGATACCCCTGAATCATCGCCCGCCGAACCGACGCTGGAATCGCTGGCCGAAGGCTCCTTTCCTCCGGATCCGGCGAGCCGCTCCGCCTACCATCCGGAAGTGCTGCAGGAACAGATGTCGATTCTCCGGAAGGAATCGTCGGCTCGGGCCTCATCGGAAGCGACGATCGCCGCCGAGCACGAGTCGGTCACGACGGCGGCAGCCCGCAGGGCCGAGCAGGCGCTCGGAGCCCTGCGGCGCAAGGGGGATGCCGAACTCGCGGCGCTTCGCACGGAGCATGCCGCGATCCTCAAGAAGGCCGACGCCTTCCTGGCGGCTGAGCAGAGGAAACTCGACGATCAGCGGCAGGCACGGGCAAAAGCTCTCGAAGCGGGCTTTGCCGCCAAGGCCAAGGATCTCAAGGAGCAGGAAGACTTCGACGCCCTCTCGGCCAACGAGACGCACAAAGACAAGGCCAAGCGGCCGTTGTTGATCCACGCCAAGGCGGAAAAGGAGATCACCCGCACGCTCGCGCAGTTCGATGAGGTGCTGGAGGCGGCCGCCGGCGAACTGGCCCGGCGGGCCGCCGCGACGCCGTCGGCTGCGGAAGAGACCGAGGCGGGTGAGCAGGCCGCAGAGGGCAACGTCCCCGACGACCCGCTCCGAACGCTCAAGGAGGCCAGGGCGACAATCACCGCGCTCAGCAAGGAACTTCGGGACCTGCCTTCGGTGAAGCGGGCTTTCTCTGGCGGGCTGACTGCCGCGGCG
>CALGAS010000558.1 GCA_937959175.1 uncultured bacterium
TTTTCCATAGAAGCCCCCCGGCGCGAGCCGGGGGGACGGCGGGCCGTTGGGCTTTCCCGGTCCCCGGAAGCCCGAGCAACCGCTCACCACCAACCCGCCCAATCCGCGATCACCACCAGCAATCCCACCGCACTTCAATCCCGCCGGACGGCGGGCCGTTGGATAAATTCCACCCTGTGGCTCCGGCCCGATATCGATCGACCTCCCCTGCTTTCCGCCCGGCACAGCAGAACGTACGCTACGGGCAATCCGTTCCTCTTTTTCCCGAAAGGCCCACCTGATGACCGACGCCGCCACCCAGGTCAAGACGCTGCCCGCCCGCAAAGATGTGCGGCCCGGCGATACCTGGGACCTGACGAGCCTGTTTCGCTCTGATGCCGAATGGGAGGCGGCCCTCGAGGCCTGGGAGGCGCGGATTCCGGAGTTTGCCGCCTACGCCGGCACGCTCGGGGAGTCGGCCCAGCGGCTGGCCGACTGTCTAACGCACGACCTCGCCTTCGATCGCGAGGGCGAGCGGATCGGCACCTACGCCCACCTCCGGGCCAGCGAAGACACCGCCGCGGCCGACGCCCAGCGGATGGTGGGCCGCTTCCAGCATGTGGCCACCCGGGCCGGCGAGGCGGCGAGCTTCATCCGCCCGGAGATCATGGCGATTCCCCCCGAGACGCTCGCCGCCTGGATGGACGACGCCGTTCTCGAGCCCTATCGGCTCCTGCTCGAGCGGCTGGTTCGAAACCGGCCCCATGTGCTCTCCGAGGCCGAGGAGAAGCTGCTGGCGATGCAGGGCACCTTCGCCGGCACGGCCGGCCGGGCGTTTCGGCAACTGACCGACGCCGACATGACGTTCGGCGATGTCACCACGGGGACGGGCGAGCGGATCGAGCTCTCCAACGCCACGTTCACGACGCTTCTGCACGACACCGACCCGGCCGTCCGCAAGACCGCCTTTCACCAGTACTACGAGCAGTACGAGGGCCACGCCAACACCCTGGCGGCCACGCTCTCCGGCTCCAACGAGCTGAACATCTACGCCGCCCGGGTCCGCGGCTACCCCAGCGCCGTCGAGGCCGCACTCTTTCAGGACAACGTCCCCCTGGCCGTCTACGACCAGCTGATCGCGGCGGTCCGGGAGCACCTCCCGGCGGTTCACCGCTACTACGGCGTGCGGCAGCGGATCCTCGGCCTCCCCGAGCTTCACCACTACGACTGCTACGTGCCGCTGGTGCCGGAACTCGAGAAGCGGCATACCTGGGACGAGGCGGTCGATGTGATCGTGACGGCGCTCGAGCCGCTCGGGGGCGAGTACTGCACGATGATGGAGCGGGGCCTGCGGGGCCGCTGGTGCGACCGCTATCCCAATGCCGGCAAGCGGTCGGGGGCCTTCAGCTCGGGCACCTACGACTCCGACCCCTACATCCTGATGAACTACCAGGATGACGTCATCGAGCATGTCTTCACGCTGGCCCACGAGGCGGGCCACTCGATGCATACCCGCTATTCGGCTGAGGCCCAGCCCTATCAGTATTCGGGCTACACGATCTTCGTCGCCGAGGTGGCCAGCACCTTCAACGAGCAGCTGCTCACGCGGCTGTTGCTCGAGCGGGCCGAGACGAGGCAGGAGCGGGCGGCGATCATCGCCCGCGAGATCGACTCGATCCGGGCCACGATCGTGCGGCAGACGATGTTTGCCGAGTTCGAGCGGCGGAGCCACGCCTGTGCGGAACAGGGCGAACCGCTGACGCTCGAGCGGATCCGGTTCATCTACCGGGAGCTGCTCGACGCCTATTTCGGGCCGGAGTTCGCGGTCGACCGGGAGCTCGAGATCGAGTGCCTGCGAATCCCCCACTTCTACTCGGCCTTCTATGTCTACAAGTACGCCACCGGCCTGGCCGCCGCGATCACGCTCGCCCAGCGGGTGGCGGAGGGCGAGCCGGGGGCCCTGGCCGCCTACCTCGGGTTCCTCAAGGGGGGCTCGTCGAAGTGGCCCCTCGACCTGCTGCGGGATGCCGGCGTCGATCTCGAGAGCCCCGAGCCGGTGGCGACCGCCCTGACCCGCTTCGGCGAACTCGTCGACGAGCTCGACGGGCTGCTGTGACGCGGGCCGCGGCGGCTTCCACGTCCGGAGTGAGCGTCGACTCGGGCTACGGCCCGATCCGCATGCCTGTCTCGTAGACGGCTTCCAGTCGGACGGGGCGGGCGAGGTCGGTGTTGTCGAACACAACCACGACTGGCAACGGGGGAGGTGCACCGGCAGCGACCTTTGGTGGGAAAGATCAAAGATTTTGGCGGGAAAGATCAGTGACATCGCTCGCTGGAGTCAGGATCATCGTGAAGCGGGTGGCGGCGACCCATTCGGTCCGCGGCCCCTTTGGATGGTTCCGGTCGATCATTCCCTTCCCCCACGCACCTCAAGGACAGCTTCATGCATTCCTTCGCCCGTCTTTCCCGCCGCTTCGCCATCGTCGTGATTGCGGGCAAGTCTCTGGGCGCCGGTGGGCTACGTCGCCGGCCAGAGCCTCTCGGGCTCACTGACCTTCGCCAACACCGATGTTGTCACGATGGGGTTCACCCCAGGTGAGAACGGTGTTTTCAGCGGCGGGGGTAACACGATCAACTACTCGGTTGCCGTCCCGGAGCCGGCGACGGTGAGCATGCTTGCCGTTGGCTGCGTGGCCGCGGGCCTAGGCTTCGTCCGGCGGCGGCGTTGATGCCCGGCGGATGGCATGACCTGCAAGGATCTGGCAGGCGTGCGGCCGGCTGGGGGGTCATCGGGATGCGAGCGGCCCAGATCACCGGGCATCGTTTCGCATCGACTCCCAGAAGGCACGCGGCGTGACGATTTTCGCTTCGGCAAATCGCTCCAAAACAAGGAGGTCGTTGTCGCCGCTGATGATGACCTCGACGCGGCCGGGAGCCACCAGGCCTAGCACCATTTCGTCGGCAGGGTCACGGCACAGCCCGGCCTTGATGGAATGCGGCTGAAGAATCTCGGCGGTCTGCCGGAGGAGCCGCTGATACTCCTCGACGACGGCGACCGGGAGCCGCAGTTTCTGTTCCAGTTTGCGGCCAACTTCGAGGAGGATTCCTTCGCAGGCGACGATGTGGTGGCGTTCCAGGCAGAGTTCAAACACCGCCTCGCACAGTCCCCTTGCCGCCGCCGCGGCGATCACCACATTGGAATCAAGCACGACCCTCATGAAAGGGCCTTGAACACGTCCTCGTCGGTCAAGAGCCCCTGGGCCTCGGCAAAGGGCAGAATCTTTCTGCGAACCGCCTGAAACCGCTTGATCGTCACGTATCGTCGCAGCGATTCCCTGACGACGTCGCTAACAGGCTTGTTCTCGTCGCGACTGATCCTGTCGAGCTCGCTGCGGAGGTCTTCAGGCAGCCGGATGGTCAATGTCGTCATGGCAACTCCTCGTGCTCGACCCGATGCACGACATTGTAGTGCACCGATCACGGGGAGGTCAATCTCAGCCACGGCCCGATCCGCGTGCCTGACTCGTAGACGGCTTTCCAGCCAGCAGCGAACGCAACTGGTACGGAATCCTGACGCGCGGATCATCAGCGTCGAAGTCTTTCGCGTTGCGGGTGACCAGAATACAGCCCTCTCTGTCCGCCGTGGCGAGGAGAATCGCATCGGGGAGTTTCAGTCGCAGCTGCCGACGAAGTTCGACGGCTCTGCGGGCGATGTCGGCAGAGAGATCAATCCGCCGCATCGATTCAAACAACGTCTCGGCGGCGAATCGCTCGGCATCAGTTTCAGCGCCGATCATCACTTCCATCCAGGAGATCACCGAGTAGCAGGGGTCGTCGTAGCGATCGATCTCGACCGCGGCCGCATCACGACCCTGCAGAAAGTCGATCAGCACATCGCTGTCGATGACCGCCTTCATTGCCCCCACTCGTCTCGCAAGCTGCGGACTGCCTTCGCGCTGTCGATCTGCTTGCCTCGCCAGGCACCAAAGGCCTGAGCCCGATCGGGCCGCTGTTCGTCAGCAAGCAGCCGCGTTACCGCTCTTCGCACCGCTTCGGCGCGGGAGATCCCCTTGGCAGCGCACAATGCGGCGAGCGATTTGAGCTGTTCGTCTGTGAGGTCCACAATTGTTCTCATGATAACGTCATCATATATCATTGCGATGGCCTATTCAACCCGGAGGCCTCTTCAACGGCCGCGTGTCGGTGCCGGGATAGGCCAGGTCTGAGGTCTGAGGCCTGAAGATAAAGCCGGCCCCGGATGACGGCCACGCGGCAGGCCTAGCGGTGATCCGGGAGGGGCCGCCGATTGTGCCGGCCGCCAATCCCAAAGTGTGCGAAGCGGCATCGCAA
>CALGAS010000559.1 GCA_937959175.1 uncultured bacterium
GCTCGGTCCGGTTGACCGCCCGGGCACTGGCCCAGGCGAGGTACCAGCCGAGGAAGACCTGCGAGGGATAGTGGGCGTTGTCGGTCATCCGGGAGAAGCCGACGAAGGTCGAGCAGACGTAGAGCGTGCCCTTGAGGAGCGGGCTCTCCACCATGTCGGCGGCGGCCAGGAAGGGGATCGCGCCTACGAAGGTGTGGCCGCTGACGCCGTTGTTGTCGTTCCAAAAGTGCCACGTGCTTCCCATCTCCTCGGCCGGACGGGAGGCACCGGTCGCCATCTGGAGCACGTAGAGCGGCGGGGCGCCGACGAGGAATATCCGCAGCGACCGAGCCCCCCACTCACCGACGACGTCGCCGACCGGATTGCCCTCGAAGACGAGTCCCGTGGCAGCCGCAACCCCGAATATCGGCAGCACGTAGCGGCCCTCGCCGATGTCCTTGCAGCCGGAAAAGAACGTGCCCAGGCCGGTCGGCTCGACCCCGCGGATCCAGGCGTCCTGCATCGTGTCGTCGAAGCCGGTGTTGGCCATCAGGGCTCCTGCCCCGAAGGCGGCGGTCAGGCAGACAAGGCTCTCGCAGTCGTAGAAGTTGCGGTAGTCCTCCCAGACCTTGTGGCCCGCGCGGGAGAGCCGGGGAAAGCGGCTCTTCGACCAGGGCAGCTCGGCGGGCCGGGGCATGAAGATCTCCTCCCCGGTCGGCGGCGGAAGGGCGTAGACGGGGTTGGCCGAGGGCGCCAGCCTGGCGGCGAGCTGGGTGGTGAAGCTGTCAGCACCGACCCGTGGCTGCCAGCCGCCAGCCAGTTCGATCTCGCCGCCGCCGGCAGCCTCGCCGGCGAGCGACTCGCTTTGCACGGTCGCGTCGATCCAGGCACCGCTGACCGCGGGCACCACGCGAACCACGACCCGCTGCCGCTGCGGTGGCCAGGTGGGGCGGCCGTCTCCGGGCGGCTCGACCCAGGCCGACTCGATCAGGCCGGGCCGGGGAGGGACGGCGGTGAAGTCGGGCTCGATCGCCCGGACAACCGGCCACTCGGCGGCGACCGTCGCGAGCGTCTGCCGCCAGAGCGACTCACCGTCTTCGGCGGGCAGAAACATTCCGCCCGGCACGTCGGCCGGCGGAGCGGCGGCCGGGCCGGCTTCGGGTTCCGAATCACCGCGGGCGAACGCGGCGGCCGGGCCTGCTTGCGGCTCCGATTCACCTCGCGCGGACACCCCAGGAAGCCGTTCGGAAGGGCTCGGCAGGGGCTCGGCGGGCACGCCGGGACTGCCGACGAGAAGCGTCCAGCCGGCCAGCAGAGACCCCCAGCAGGTGCGGCACGCGATCGCGTGCCGCCGCGGAGTAGCGGCGGAATGGACGGCGGGGCGGCGCATTTCGGGGCAGGACTCTCGCAGCCGGGCCCCGCCGGTCGCAACCCCACTCCTGCTTGGCGCGATTGTCTCACGAGACGCAGGACGTTTGCTGCGGTAGCCCATCTTGCCCAGGTTGCAAACCTGGGCCCACGGTGAGCCATCCGTGTCGCCTCCTTGCGTTGGAAAAGGGTACAGGCACCTCGCTTCGCTCGGAGCCAGTCCCCATAGAAGCCCCCCGGCGCGAGCCGGGGGGACGACGGGCCGTTGGGCCTTCCCGGCCCCTGGAAGCCCACGAAGCCGTTCACCACCAACCCGCCCAATCCGCGATCACCACTACACAACCCCCGGCACTGCGACTCCCGGACGGCGGGCCGTTGAGGTGGGTTCACCTCGCGCAGGCGAGAGGCGGGCCCGCGGCCGGGCGTCATTCACCGTCGTCGTCTTCGGCGGGCGTCGTCCAGGCCTCGGCGGCGGCCGCGATCGCGGCGAAGGCCTGGGCCCGGGAGCCGCTGGAAATCGGGCTGCCCGCGGTCGCCAGCGGGCTGCCGGCCGCCGAAATCGGCCCGCTGCCGAAGCCGCCGGAGTTGGCGATCGCCACCAGGTCGAAGACCCCGACCCGGCCGTCGTAGTCGGTATCGCCGGCCGACCAGCCGGCCGAGGTCGTCCCGTCGTTGTAGCGGCCGGCCCCGTCGATACCGACCAGGTCGAAGAGGTCGACCTGGCCGTCGAGGTTGGTGTCGCCGGGCGCGGTGAAGGCGACGGTCGCCGAACCGTCTGTGGCCACGAGGTAGCCGATCGTCCGCGTGCCGGGGGCCGCCGCGGCGGCCGCCGTCGAGCCGAGGCCGCTGGTGCCGCCCCACCCGCCGGTGCCGCGGGCGGCGATGATCCACTGCCGGAGCGTCGCCTCGTCGCTGCCGCCGGCGATCGCCAGCCGGCCGGTGTCCAGGTCGATGAAGCCGCCGCTGGCCAGGGAAAGGCTCGCGAGCGAGACCGTCCCGAAGCCGACGTCGAGGGTCACCCGGGCCCCGGCCAGGACCTCAAGGCCGCCGCTGCCGAGGGCCGCCGGATCGCGGATCACGACCTCGCCTTCCTCGACGACCGTGCCGCCGGAGTGGCTGTTTGCCAGCGAGAGCACCAGCCGCCCCGGGCCCTTCTTGACGATCCGGTCATCGCCGCTGCGGATCGTCGTGTCGATCAGCTCACCGCCGAGGGGCACGTCGACCTCGATGATCGTCACCGCCGGCACCGCGGTGACGGTGGCGATGTTCTGGACGCTGCCGACGTTGGGCGTGCCGCCGGCGTCGACCGCGTCGACGATCGCCCCGGTCGCCCACCGGTAGGTGAGCGAGTTGCTGCCGCCGCCGCCGTCGAGGCTGCCGGCGAAGCTGACCAGCGGGCCGGTCATAATGAACTCGTCGTCGGCCGTGCCGCCGATCACCGCCTCGATCTCGTCGTCGGCATGGGTCGCGGTGGCGGTCCCGTCGGTCACGCTGACGCTCCCCAGCCGGATCGTCAGCGGGGTGGTGACGGCGGAGAAGTCCATCGTGTCGCTGCCCTCGCCGGGAAGCTCGATGATCGTGTCGCCCCCGAAGAGATCGGCGAAGGAGTAGGTGTCGTTGCCGAAGCCGCCGGCGAGGGTGTCGCCACCGGGCCCACCGCGGAGCGTGTCGTTGCCGAAGCCGCCGCGGATCTCGTCGATGCCGGCGTTGCCCTCGAGGAGGTCGCCCTGGAACGAGCCGGTCAGAGTGTCGTCGCCGTCGCCCCCCTCGAACCAGACCGGCTGGCCGCCGCCGGTGAGGCTGTCGGCGGCCGACCCGCCGATCACGTGCTGGAGCCATTTGACCGTGCCCACTCCGGTGACGGCCGTCGTGAAGGTGGCATCGAGCTGGCCCGTGTAGTCGACCGCCACCGGCGAGGTCCAGGCCGAGTAGTCGAGAATGTTCATGTCGGCAAAGTCGATGCTCTGCACGCCGCCGCCATCGAGCAGGCCCGCAAACGCCACGCCATCGGCAAGCACGAAGCGGTCGGCCCGGTTGCCGCCCGTCACCCGGTCAATGCCCGCGGCATCGGTGGCGGTGATCGCTGCGGTGCCGTAGGTGGCGAGGATCGTGGCGTCGACATCAAACTGGATCGGCGTTGACACGCCAGCGAAGTTCATCGTGTCGCTGCCTTCGCCGGCGACCTCGGTGATGACGTCCTTCGGCTCGTAGCCGGCATACCAAAGGTAGGTGTCGTCGCCGGTGCCGCCGATGAGCGTGTTGGTGCCGCCGTAGGCGATCAGCGTGTCGCTGCCGGCTCCACCATTGAGGGTGTCGTCTTTGTCGCCGCCGAGCAGGGTGTCGTTGCCACCGAGGCCGACGAGTTCATTCACGCCGTCGCCGCCGGAGATTCGGTTGGCGGCATCATTGCCCTCGAGGTAGTCATCGGCATCGCCGCCTGTGATGTCTTCAAAGCCGAGCACGCCGCCGGTGCCGGTGGCCGTGCGGCTGCCGAGCTCCACCCGCACGTTGCTCGTCCAAGCATGGCCAGTTTCGCCGTAGCTCAAGAGGTCGCTGCCACTGCCGGCGTCGATGGCGGCCACCGTGGAGACCCCGTCGCGGAGATACACGAGGTCGTTGCCGCTGCCGAGGAGCACGCTCTCGATGGCAGCCGTGTCAAACTCCACACTGCCGATCGGTGAGTAGCCGGAGATGCGGACCCTGGTGGCGGAGCCGTCGCCGACCACCATCTGGAGGCCGCCAGTGACCGCTGTCATGTCGAGCGTGTCGTTGTCGGCGGCGGCCAGGTCGAGGATTCGGTCATCGGGTCGGCTGGCATCGGGCACATAGATGAAGGTGTCGTTGTCGGCGCCACCGGTGAGGGTGTTGGAGCCGCCCCCACCGCGGATCGTGTCGTCGCCGGCGTCGCCCGTGATCGTGTCGTTGTCGGCGCCGCCGTCGAGGTCATCGCCGCTGCCGTTGCCGGTGATCACGTCGTTGCCGTCGCCGCCGAAGATCAGGTCGACGCCTGAGCCGCCGGTGAGGATGTCGGCTTGGGCGAGGCCACGGATCGCCGTGCCCCCCGAGAAGAGCTCGGCGTCGATCGTGTTGGGGCTCGCCCCGCCGGTCAGGAGGGCCGCCTCGATCGAGACGACCGAGTGGCGGGTGGCGACGCCGAGCAGCTCGATGAAGGTGTCGGTCAGGGTGGTGTCGGTGTCGGCTACGACGAGGATCGTGTCGACGCCACCGCCGCCATCGTAGGTGTCGGCGGCCGACCCGAGCGGGTTCTCGCCGTAGGCCCCGCCGCTGGCGGTGTCGATCACAAACAGCACGTCGTCGCCGTCGTTGCCGAAGACCTCGTCCTCGCCCGCCCCGCCGACGAGGACGTCGGCATCGTCGCCGCCGGAGAGCGAGTCGTCGCCGGCCTCGCCGAAGAGGAGGTCGCCGCCGCCGAGGCCCGAGATGTCGTCGTCGCCGTCGCCGCCGAGGATCGTGTCGGCGGCCGGACCCCCGATCAGGACCTCGGGCGTGCCGAGGGAGCGGTCGCCGCCGGCCCCCCCTTCGATCCAGTTCCGCTCGGAGTCGCCGCCGCGGATCGTGTCGATGCCGTCGCCGCCGAAGAGCCGGTCGCCCTGCTGGCCGCCGCGGATGTCGTCGTCGCCGCCGCGGCCGCGGATCGTGTCGTTGCCGCCAACGGTCTCGACATACCAGGGCAGGCCCGGGCCGTCGTCGCCGCGGAGAAGGTCGGCCGCGTCGCCGCAGCCCCCGTCGATCGTGTCGTCGCCGTCGCGGAGGATCGTCTTCTCGGGCTCGTCGCCGAAGCCGACCTCGACCGTCTCGCCCCCCTTGAGATCGAGGAGGAAGTCGCCGCGGCCAGGGTCGGTCTCGAGGCCGCCCGGGATCGCCGCCAGGCCGCCGAAGTCGACCGCCGGAATCGCCAGCAGGCTGCCCAGCTTTGCCGGGCCGCCGGCGACGGTGATCGGCAGCTGGAAGAGGCCCTGGCGGGTGCCGAGGCCGAGCAGGCCGTCGCCGGCGGGGCGGCTCTCGAGGCCGACAATCAGCTCGGAGAGGACCAGATCGCGGACGATCGTCGCGTTGGGCCCGAGCACCTGCGGATCGAGCCGGACGAGCTTCTGGAGCGGGGCGGCGTTCTCGCTCATCTCCGGATTGGGCTCGACCAGGGCGACCACGTAGACCTCGCGATCGGAGATCACCGCCGCATCGCCGACCGGGTAGAGCTGCTGGCCGCCGCCGGTCAACAGCGGGCCGCCGGCGGTCCAGCTGCCGGCCAGGGTGTCGTAGGTCAGGACGTCCCCGCTGACCGTGATGCCCAGCAGCCGGCGGTCGTCGAGGGCGTCGAGGGAGAGGAGCGTCTTGGCACCGGGGATCGGGCCGACCTCGCTGATCTGGCCGCTGGCCAGGTCGATCGTCCAGAGGCCGGCCGTGCCCGGAGCCATCAGGTTGCCCGGCCGGGCCTCGCCGACGAGCCAGGCGGTCTGCCGGTTCACCGCGGCGATGTCGCGGGCCTCGAGCCGCGGGGTCTCGAAGAGCGGCTCGCTCGCCACTGCCGCCGGGTTGACCCGCGAGACAAGCGACTTGCCGCTGCCGCGATCGAAGCTGACCGCGAGCAGCTGGCCGTCGCGGAGCACGCCCCCCGGGGTCGCCTGCACCCAGGGATCGGCCGGCACCTGGACCACCGTGTAGACCCCGGGATCGACCTTCTTGAAGCGGAAGGCGGCGTTCTCGGCCGCGGCGATGATCCCGTCGCCGTTGAGGTCGATCGGCCCCGAGACCTGCGAGGCGATGATCGCCCCGCGGGCGTCGAGGAGGTTGACCGTCTGGCCGCGGAGGAACTGCTCGGTGGCCGATTGGGCCATGTCGGGATCGCGGGCGTCGTGGTGCCAGACGGTGCCCTGAATCGTCGACGTGAGGGCCAGCCCCGTGAACTCGCCGCCGGCCGGCAGGACCAGACCGCCGAAGCCGTCGACCGCGAACTCGAACACAAAATCGCCCCCCGGCTGACCGTCGCCCGACGGATAGCGGCTGCCGGCGGGCGTCTCGGGTCCCGGATTGACCCACTCGCCATCGAGGGGCACGCCGCCGGCGCTCTTGACGCTCCCGGCGGCCAGGATGACCCGGTAGCGGCCCGCCGGCAGGACGTCCTGTCCGAGTGGCTTGACCATCTCGTAGACGACCCGGTCGGGATCCTGCGGGCTCGTGCCGACCAGCCGAAGCTCGATTGCGTCCTGCGGGTTGCCGCCGGCATCGAGGCTGAACAGCTGCCCGCCCGCCGACACCGTCCCCAGCCCGGCCGCGACGCAGATCTCAAAGCCGAGCAGGGTGTACTCGGCGACCGGCAGCGGGTCGGCCTGGGCCGCGGCGTCGGGCACCGCCGTCCAACTCGGCGTGTTGCCCACCACCCCGAGCAGCACCGACTCGACCACCGGGGCCGTCCGCGGCTGGATCGAGAAGTTGATCGTCGTCTTGCTGCCGCTGGCGATCTCGACGGTCGCCCCGGCGGGCGTCACCAGCCGGCAGCCCTCCGGATCGACCACCGCGACGGTGTAGACGCCCGGGGGCAGGTCGGTGAACCGGTAGCCTCCCTCGGGGTTGGTGGTCGCGGTCTCTTCGCCGGCGTCGTATTGACCGTCCTGGTCGGCGTCGAGGTAGACCGTCACACCGCCGGCGGGCCCGGTCTCCTCGCCGTCCTTCTCGGTCACCTCCCCTTGGATCGTGCCGCCGCGGTACCAGCCAAACTCCACCACCGGCCCGGGAAGGGCGAGATCGACCGTGACCGTCACGAGCGGCTGGGTCGTGAGATACCAGCCCGCCGGCGCGTCGGCCAGCGGCATGCTGAGCTCGTAGTCGCCCGCCGGCAGGCCCCCTTCCTCGGGAAGCATCGAGCCGCCGCCCGGCACCGCCAGGGCGGCCAGCAGTTCGCCGTTGGTGATCGCGAGCGTCCAGGTCTCGTCGGCCGGCGCTCCCGGCTCGCCCGCGTCCCGCACGCCGTTGGCATTGCGGTCTTCAAACACGAACAGTTCGATCGGCGGGCCGTCTTCGGGATAGACCTCGGGATACCAGCTGATCTCCGGCCCGCAGTCGTCGGCCTTCACGATCGCGGTATAGCCGCCGTGGATCGCATCGATCACCGCCCGGGGGCCGGCGCGGTCGTCTTCGTAGTGCTGGTAGCCGATGCCGGTCGTGCCGCCGTAGATCGTGTCTTCGCCCTCGCGGCCGAAGATCCGGTCGTTGCCCGGGCCGCCCTCGATGTAGTTGGCGTAGCCCGCCTCGCTGCCCCCTTCCGGCCCCTCGTAGCCGCCGCCGTCGATCACGTCGTCGCCGTCGCCGCCGAAGATCGTCGCCCCGCGGCTGGTGCCGCCGCCGGCGAAGATCGCGTCGCTGCCCGGACCGCCGAGGAGGTAGTCGTCAGCCGTGCCGCCATGCAGCGAGTCACTCTCGAAGCCGCCGGCGATGTAGTCACGCTTGAGCGTGCCATAGAGGGTGTCGTCGCCATCACCGCCGACGAGCAGCGCGAAGAAGGCCGTGCTGCCGCGGGCCGCCTCGCCGCCCGTCCAGCCGCCGGCCACAAGCCACTCGCCAACCGCATCGACGAACCGCACGGTGCCGCTCTGCATCGGGATCGCGAAGTTGGCGGAGATGTCCTGGGCCGCATGGGCGGCGGCCGCGGCCGAGCCTGCTGCCTCGCTCTCGGCGTAGATGATGTCGTAGCCTGGGCCGCCGTGGAGAAAATTGAAGCCGGTACCGCCCTCGATCAGGTCGGCGTTGACGTCGCGGTCGCTGCCGTCGTCGCTGCGGGTGCCGGTGGAGGTGATCGAGCCGGCCTGGTCCTCGCCCCAGATCAGGTCGATCCCATCACGGCCGGAGAGGGAGTCATTGCCGCCGCCTCCTTCGATCCAGTCGTTGTCGGCTCCACCATCGATCGTGTCGTCACCGCTGCCGCCCAAGACCTTGTCGTGGCCGGCGCCGGCGTAGATCGTGTCGCCGTCGTTGCCGCCGCTGATCCAGTCGTTGCCGGCCGAGCCGGTGTTGAAGCCTGCGGGAGCCTCGCTGAGATCGCCCGCCTCGTCGTCGCCGAAGATCTGATCGGCCCCGTCGTTGCCGGTGATCGAGTCGCTGCCGCCGTAGCCGTAGAGGATGTCGTTGGCTCCGCCGCCGGTGAGGGCGTCGTCGGAGCCGCGGCCGAGGAGCTTGTCGCGGCCGTCGATGCCGGGCACGCTGCCGCCGTCACCCCAGAGCGTGTTGGGGCCGGGGGCGCCTGTGATCTGATCGTTGCCCGGTCCGCCGTAGCCGTAGACCGCAATCGTGTCGGGCAGGTTGGCGGTGAACAGGATGATGTCGTCCTCGGCGCCCGCGTCGAAGAGGATCGCGTCGATGCCTGCCGCCGGGTAGCGGAGGCCCATCTCGTCGTCGGAAATCTCGCCGTTGCCGTCGCGGTCGTCGCCGCCGGCGTCGTAGGCCCGCACGATGATGGAGTCGGTGCCGCCATGCGTCTCGTAGTCGATCTCGAACGCCTCGGCCCCGTCGCTGGTCTCGCCCGGAAGCACGAGGCCGGCCCGGGGGCCGGTGTTGAGCACGAGGGCCTTCGACACGCCGGCGGGCAGGGCTCGGTTGCCGGTCGCGGCGTTGTCGTCGTGGTCGTAGGGCCCGCTGACCGTCTCGGCGAGGGTCGGCTCGACCGGCGGGCAGGTGATCAGGTTCCACTCGAGCAGCCGGACATCGAGCAGTTCGAAGCTCTTCTTCCAGAGCGTCACGAACCCGACAAATGGCACCGAGAGGCCGACCTTGATGTCGGCGTTGAAGAAGGCGTCGATCGCGCCCTCGAAGTCGAAGATGCACTCCGGCCCGCTGCGGAGATTGGCGGCGAGTTCGTCGAGGTGGACCTTGCCGTCGTCGTTGTTGTCCTTGAGGTTGGCCCCGAGCACGCCCTCGACGCCCGCCGAGACGCCGGCGCTGGCCACCACGACGTTGAGCTCCGCCCCGGCCCCGAGGGTGGCGGTGAAGGAAAGCTCGGCCACGTCGGCGCTGTTGGGATCGGTGACGTCGGCGACGTCGCCGAGGTAGACGCCGTTGAGGATCTTGCTCGCCCGGGCTGACTCGGCGGCCATCGCCTGGCGGATCCCGCGGGTGTCGTAGCCGAGCGAGAAGTCGGTGGCAAACTGGAAGCCGCCGAAGAACTTGGCGAACAGCGGCGGGAAGATCGGGATGCTCTGCTCGACGGTGAAACCGGCGGCGAGGCTGGGCAGATCCCAGTGGACGAGCGAGGGGTTGTTGCCGAAGAGGAGATCGATCAGCGAGTCGACCGGGTTTTCAAACATCGGGAACGAAAAGGACCCCCGGCTGACCTGGGAGTAGGCGGCGGCGGTGCCGCCGCCACCGTCGGCCGGCGTGGCGTTAATGCCGCTGCCGGCGGTGAAACCCGCGTCACCAGGATTCAGCGAGCCGGTCTCGAGCGCCCCGCGGAGCTCGGCCGCCGGGGCATCGCCGCCGGTGCCCGCCGGCAGCGAAATCGTGCCGAGCGAGACCTTGCTCGTCTCGGCGATGCCGCCGAGGGCCGCCACGAAATCAGACACCTGATCGACCGTCTCGATGAAGTCCACGGCGCTGTCGTAGCCGTCGCCCCCCATCACCCGGATCGCGTCGAGCACGGTCACCGCCCCGCCCCCGAAGGTCTTCGAGATGTCGGAGAGCATCGGCACCTCGGCGGTCAGCAGGTCGAGCACGGGCCGGAGCGGCTCGACAAACTTGTCGACCGTCAAAAAGATCTCCTTGATCGGCCCGGAGAGGAGCCCGCCGAGGTCGATAAACGTGTCGGTGATCTCGAAGAAAAACTTGTCGGCCCCGAGATCGGCGAAGGCGACGTCCCCGCCGCCGGGGGCCGCGGTGTCGTTGAAGCCCATCGCCAGCGAGACGCCGATCCCCGGCCCGCCGAGGCCGGCGAAGATAACGGCTGAGAGGTCGGCCGCGACTTCCGCGCGGACGGTGCCGCCGACGTCGATCGCCGCAAACAGGTCGCCAAGATCGGCCAGGCCGTAGGAGTCGCTGCCGAGGTCGACGGTCAGCGCGGCCTCGAGCTCGGGAAGGGCCGGATCCTGGTCTTGGTAGGCGAAGACGAGCGGGCCGAGCTTGAGGGCGAGCTCTTCCGGGAGGCTGAGGTCGAAGCCGGCGGTGAACTCGGTGTCGGCGTCGGTCTGGATGAAGAAGCCACGGGTCAGGCTGGCCCCGAGGCCGAGGTCGAGGGCGTAGCCGGCGGCCAGCTCGATCGCCGCGTCACCGATGATCTCGAGGCCGAGCGCGTCGACGCCGAAGGCGATGTCGCCGGGGCCGAGGCTTTCGGTGGTCGTCGATTCGAGCGTCAGGTTGACGACAAACTCGACGTCGCCGGTCAGGAGATTCTCGAAGGGCTCAGTCCAGTCGGCGTCGGTCTCGAGCAGCGGGCTGCCCCCGAGCGTGAAGTCGAAGTCGAAGTTGAAGAGATCCCCGGCGGTCGCTTCGATCTCGGCCTCGATGTTGCCGAAGAGTTCTACGAGTTTGCCGTGGATCTCCTCCGGCGTGTTGAGGCCGGCGAGCAGTTCGAAGAAGCCCTCCAGCCGGCCGAGGAAGCCGGTGTCTGACACGTCGATCCCGTCGATCAGCGGCAGGCCCGCCACGAGGTCGCTGGCGAGCACCGTCCGCAGGTAGGCGACGAGTTCCGCCGCCCCGTCGATCCAGCTGTCGAAACTGAAGGAGAGGTTGGAGAGGTTGGCAATCAGGTCGTCGACGCCGGTGATCATGAGCGTCGGCGTGCCGATCCCGGAGCCGGGCGTGACGGAAAACTCGGCAGCCAGGCCGAGCTCGCCCAGTTCCGGATCGACGCCGGGGATGTCCGGCCAGACATAGAGCGGCAGGGTGGCGGCAAACTCCGCATCGGCCGTGATCGTGCCGGTGCCATCGAGGCTGAACGTCGCCGGGAGGGTGAACTCGTCGCTGGCGTCGATCACGGTATCGCCGTTGGTGTCGGTGCGAACGCCGAGGTTGATCGTCGCCTGCTCCCATTCCGGCGGGGCCGCGGCATCGTCGGGCCGGCCGATCGCCACGCCCGCCACGCCGCCGATCGTGGCCAGCATCCCGAGGCCGTCGGAGACGATCTCGGCGGTCAGATCGATCGAGGAGGCGGCGGCGTCGAAGAAGAAGCTGCCGTCAGAGAGGTCGACGCCAAACACGCCGGTGAGCGTGCCGCCAAAGTCGAAGGTCAGCTCGCCGCTGGTGGAGATGTCGAGCGGGAGGCCGCCGAGATCGAGGGCGGGGATGACCACGACCTTGTTGAAGTCGGCGTCGACGGTGAGCGTGAAGGTGAGCAGGCCGGAGGGATCGAGGGCCAGGTCGATCGCCAGCGGGTTGCCGCCGGGCAGCGAGAGCCGGCCGATGTCGAGATCGAAGCTTGAGAGACCGCCAAAGTCGAGACCGGGGAACAGGTCTCCGAAGCCGGCCAGATCGAAGGAGCCGGGGCTGCCCGAGTCTTCCATGCCGCTGAGCCAGGCAGCGTCAAACGTGGGCAGCGAGATGTCGGGAAAGCTGAACTGCGGCAGGAAGAGGAGTTTGCCAAAGGCGAGGGTGACGTCGTTCAGGCCGCCGCCGCCCCCACCGCTGCTGCTCCACTCGCCCCAGAGATCGGGAAACACGATCGAGGCCTCGGCGAACCAAGCCCGGATCCGCCCGAGGAAGTCGAGGTCGAAATCGGGGCTGCCGGGCGACCAGCCCTCCCAGTCGACCAGCAGGTCGTCGAGGCTCCAGACCAGGCCCTGCAGCCGGTCAAAGAAATCAAATCCCGAGAGGTCGGGCAGGGAGAGTTCAAACTCGCTGCGGAAGCCGCCGCCGAGGTCGCCGAGACTGTTGGTCGGCCAGGCGAGGCTGCCGCTGGAGAAGTCGGGCAGGCCGAAGAGGCTGCCGAGGTCGAAGTCCGGCAGGTCGGCGAACACGTCGGCGAAGCTGAACAGGTCGCCAAGCGAGAGGTCCACCCAGGGAAACTCGAAGCTCCACAGGCCGCTGCTCTCGAGGTAGCCGGTGAACAGGTCGAGCAGTCGGGGCAGGTCGCCGATCGAGAAGCCGGAGAGGCCGCTGGTCAGCAGCGAGGAGAAGCCGCTGCTGGGATCGATCGAGAACGACCAGTCGGGGTTGATGTTGAGGGCGAGGTAGGGAATCGTCGCCCCGGGCAGGGTGGAGAGCGGGATGCCGCTGCAGTAGTCGACGTACGTGTCCGTGATGCCGAGGCTCGTGGCGATCGCCTCGGGCCGGATCTGAAACTGGAAGATGCCCTCAGGGTCGGTCCCGGAGAAGTCGGCGGTGACCGTGAAGTCGAAGAGGCCGGTCAGGCCGTCGTCCATCTCGGCGAGATAGACGCGGCCGTCAGCAGCGTCGCCGGTGCCGGGATCGGTGATCGTGAGGGCGGCCCCGGCGGTGGTGGCCAGCGTCCCGCAGTGGACGGCGAGCGAGAGCGGGCCGAGGGCAGCGCCGGCGTTGAGCGTGGCGACCAGTTCGATGTCGAAGGCGGCGGCGGAGTCGGCGTCGATGTAGACGCGGTCGCGGGGGGTGTAGCTCTCCAGCGACGCCCCGCTGATCGTGTCGCCGGTGGCCGGGGCCTGGTAGAGGCCGAGGGCGGCCGGGACGAGCGAGGTGATCGTGATACCGGCGGAGGCGAGCGCTGTCGTGATCACCTCGGCCCCTGCCACCTCGGCGATACTGACGCTGAAGGAGCCGGGACTGGCGGCCGAGGGGCTCGTCTCGTCGGTGGCGACCAGCTCGCCGTCGACGGTCTGGAGGGCGG
>CALGAS010000560.1 GCA_937959175.1 uncultured bacterium
GGGCGTGCTGGTGGTCAACGGTTTTGTCGGCTCCCGGGGGCGTCTCTCGCCCAACGGCCC
Organism: uncultured bacterium; assembly: GCA_937959175.1. GTDB lineage: Bacteria > Planctomycetota > Planctomycetia > Pirellulales > UBA1268 > QWPN01. The sequence continues at coordinate 61 of CALGAS010000560.1, forward strand.
GCCGTCCCACCGGCTCGCGCCGGTGGGCTTCTATTGACGTTTGGTTTCCACGCCGGGGTGTACTGGTGGAGATCTAGCGGAGATCGTGGTGCTCGGCGGGCCGACGGCCGCCGAGCACGACCCGCAGGCCGAGAATCATCAGGGCGACGCCACCGGCGGCGGCGAGAAAGTCGGGGCCCTCCGAGCCGGCTGGCGTGAGCCAGCGGGCCCAGGCCGCCAGGCTGGCCTCAGGGAGGGGTTCGCTGTCGGCCTCGGGCCCGCCGGTTTGGGGCTGTCCAGCGGCCAGCGGGCGAGCGGCGGTTCCCGCAGTGCCAGCGGCGGACTGCGGCCCGGCCGAGACCCGCGATGCCGGCAAGGCAGGCGTGCCCTCGACCTGGGTCGAGTAGCGGGCTGGTCCGGTGCCCGCATCGGCAATCCGTTCGATCGGCGCGGCGGCCGTCCCCAGCCCCCGGTCGATCGCCCGGGCATCGGAAAACTCGGCGATCGGCGTCGGCACAAAGCCCCGAGACCCGACCGCCGCCAAGAAGGCACGCACCCGCGGCGCGGAGCTGCCGATCGTGCGGCCGTCCGACTGGCCAAACAAGATTCCGGCCAACTCCCCGGCGGCGTTGAAGATCGGCCCGCCGGAGTCGCCCTGCCGGGCCGTGGCCCGAAGTTCGACAAACTCCTCGGGATAGCCGGTGCCGGGTGAGAGGTAGTCGAGGCAGGCCCCCGTCTCCTCGCGGTAGGGACCGCGGCCGAAGCCGGCGATCGTCAACGGCTCACCGATGGCGGCCGCCGTGTCCGCGATCGCCACAGGCGTCACCCCTGGCTTCCAGATCACGAGGGCCGCCAAGTCCCAGGCCTCGTCCCAACGGATCACCGTGCCAGCTGACTGAAAGCCATCGGCAAACTGCACGAGCACCGCCGAGCGGCTGTCGCGAACGACGTGCCAGTTGGTCAGCACGAGCCCCTGCGTCCGATTGACATCGACGAGCACACCCGACCCGAGCGACGTGCTGCTCGATTCGGGAGCGATGATTCGAGCCACCGCCGGCCGCGGTGTCTGCCCGGTGAGCAGGTAGTCGGTGAGGTTCTGCGGTGTCCAGACTGCCGCCGCGGGACCGCGGGTGTCCCAGCCCCAGGGCACTGCCTGGGCGTTGGCCGGCCGCTGCAGCGGGCCCAGCCATGCGCACGCCGCCACGAGCATCACCGAAAGCACGCCGGAGCCGGCGGTGCGGAGGGCCGGGCAGGCCTTCCCCACTGCCGACGCCGAGCGGCTCTGATCGCAAACACGTTGCATGGCTGCCGTCCTCCGGGGTGCGGGGAGTGGTCAGCGGGGCAGGCCGCGGGCGGACTGCCGTCGGGTCTCGCGATCCATGATCCGCCGGAGCAACTCTCGCCGGAGTCGCTTCCGCTCGTGATCGGTGTCGCGGGAAGCGGACGAAACACCTCGCGGCGGAGCCACGAGGAGGCCGTGGTGATGGGACAGCATGATAGGACTCCTGACGGAGAGCGGCCTCCGGCCCGAAACCGCATCAAATAGGAATCGACCGCGACGGCCGCGGCAGCGCGTTTTTTTTGGGGCGGCCGTCCGATCCGCCCAATCCGCAGGGTTTGCCAGGAGGGGTTACGAAAAGGGGACTGGCTCCGAGCAAAGCGAGGTGCCTGTCCCCCTTTTCGTATTCCGCATCTGCGTGCGGAATACGGAGGCTTGCTGAAGCTACGTGGTGACGCGAGCCGGGGTATGGAAGGCTCGGACGTCGATCCAGTGC
>CALGAS010000561.1 GCA_937959175.1 uncultured bacterium
CGCGCCCGCGGGCTGACGGCCACACCGTTCCACGATGATCCGCCGCCCCCGCCGCCGTTCGACCGGATCGGATGCCTCGAGGACCTCGGCAACGATTGCCTGGCATCGGTCGGCAATCCGCTGCCGAAGCGGCTCGTCCGCCGCCTGCGAGACTCGCTCGAGCCGGCTGCGGACCCAGCGGTCGGCCCCGATGCGGATGTCGGGCTCGAGGGGATCGACGAGGATCGCCGGACCGTTGTCGCTTGAGTCGCCGGGGCTCAACGGCAGCAATGGTTCGAGAAACTCCCAGCCCCGGGCGGGCTCTCCGGCCTGGAGGTAGCCGTCCACCGCGACCCGCGCGAGATTTCGGGAGCGTCCGGCCCCGTCGAAGCGGTCGAGCCATGCGGAGGCAGCCTGGAAATCCTGCTGCATCGCCCTGATCAGCGTCGCGGCCAGGGTCCCCCGGGAGACCCGAAACCCTCCCGGCCGGATGGCCGCTGCCAGGCCCTCGAGCCCCTCCTCGACCGCCCCGGCCTCGATCGCCGCCTGACTCCTCCAATAGGCCGCCCAGGGGTCGGCCGGGTCGGTGTCGAGGGCGGTCTCGATCCGCGAGTCGAGGGTTGCTTCTTGATGGAAGACATCGAGCGAGTCGACGCCCTGCGAAATCACCTCACCTCGATGGACCACGAGATTGCCCGGCAGGCTTCCGCCCCGCATCGCTCGACGAGCGATCACGCGACCGTCCGACACCGCGATCTCGAGAATCCCGGGAGCATTACAGGGCACGAAGATTCTCTCGGGCGTGAGGATGCCGCGTCCACTCGGCTGCTCACCCTCTCCGAGCGGCCGCCGCCAGAGCCGGCGACCGGTTGCAGCGTCGACTGCCTCGACGCCGTCAGCGGCGACGATGATCAGCTTTCCGTCGACCTCACCGGCGATGGTCATGAGCCCCTCTCGAGGTCGCGACCAGATTGGGCTGCCGTCCTGAAGGCTCAGGCAGAAGACGACCTCGGCATCGTGCGGCGCTAGAAAGACCCGGCCGTTGGCAATGATCGGGCAGGGTTCGCTTCCGGGCGGGGCGAGATCGCGGGCCACCTGGCGGCCGCCCCTCCGGTTGATCCCCGCCTCCGCCTCCGACCGGGGATATGCGGTCGCCCAGCGGAGCGAGCGGAGCGGCAGATCGACCGCCACCACGCAGCCTCCCCCGACCGGACAGACGAGCAGGCCTTCTGTGACCGCAGGCGTAAGGCCTGCCAGCCGCCGCGGCCAACTGGCTTCGAGCGAGATCATCTCCGGCGGATCGTAGCTGGCCAACGGCTGCGACCAGCGGAGTTTGGCGTCGGTGGCCCGGCGAACCTCGAGCCGCACTTCGCCGCGTTGCTCGACCAGCAGATACAACTCGCCCCGCGAAACCAGCGGAGGGCCGAGGTACCACGGCTTGGCGGGGACATCATCCGCCAGCCGCGGGAAGCCGCCTTCATCGTTGGGGGCGGCTGCCGCGTCGCCAGCAGGAAGCCGCCAGCGGAGGTTCCCATCGGCGAGGTCGTAGGCCGAGAGCATGTTGCCGTCGTCCCAGTCGCCAGGGCGACGTTCAGTCCCACGAAAACGCGTCTCCCGCAAGGCGGTGGCGGCCGGATCGGATTCGACGGCAAAGACGAGGCGGCCGTCGGAGGCGAGTTGCCCGCTGGTGAGGTCGTCGAAGGCCCGTTGCAGGACGTCGTCGGCCAGATCGCCGGAGGGAGCCTCGACGCCTGCCACTGGCACGGCGGAATCGAGCCAGATTCGCCGGCCGGTGGCGAAGTCGATCGCCAGGATTCCCAGGGGTGTGCGGGCGACCAGCCGGTCGCCGGCTGCCAGCGGCATGGCCGCCGGAAGGATGGGACGGCCTGCTTCCAAGGCAGCGAGGCGGAGGGCTTCGAGTCGCTTCGCCTCTTCCGGATGGCGGACCAGCGGCACTCGGTAGCGTGGCACCAGCAGCGGCGGCGATGCCGCGACGACCGGGTTGCGGTCGGGTCGGGCCCGATACTGGCACCAGTCGGCTCCCGCCGCCCCGCCCCGGTGCTGGCCGGTGCGTTGCCGCAGCCAGGCAGTCCCGCGGTCGGCCACCTGCGAGGCGGTCAGATCGCGATCGGCGAGGGTCAGGCTGCCGCCACGGCGGGCGGCCGCCGCCATCACCTGGCGAGCCGCCTCGTCGTCACCGCCATGCTCCAGCGCGACCGCCCGCATCACCGACAGCGTCGGCTCGTAGGAGCTTGCAGCGGGTTCCCGCGCGAGTCGCTCCAACCAGGCAGCGGCCAGGAGCGGTCGGTCGGCTTCAATCGCCTGCAAGGCTGTGATCAGGGTCGCCTCGCATCCTGCCGGCGTAGCAAACCAGCGTCGAGCGACCGCTTCAATCGCCTCGTGGTCGTCAGCTGCGATCGCCTCGGCGAGGGCCCGCTCGGCGCGTCCGCTGCTGAGTCGCAGGTAGGCTTCGCGGCCCGGCCTCGGCAGGCCGCGGATCGCCTCGGCCGCAGCCGCCCGAACGCTCATCCGCGTCGCCGCGACGGCAGGCGAGTCGGCAAAGGCATCGCGTTCATCGGCGAGGATTTCGTCGAGGATCGCCGCGGCATCCGACCAGCGACCGTCGGCGATCAGACGGCCGGCGCGGTCGAGGCCGCGGTCGCGGCCCCGGTCTTCGGGCAGGAACACCGCCGGCTCGGGAATCGGATCAAAGGGCCGTTCCGAAGCCTCATCGTCCCCTGCTTCCCCGGCCAGTCCCTCAACAGCAAGGGCCTCGAATGGGTTGTCGAAGCCAGCCGGGGGTTCGTCGGCCACCCCGACGCAGGCAGGCCTGGCAAGCCAGAAAACGGCGGTCCAGGCAGCCAGCAGGCAGCGGATCGCACGGCCCTCCCACGCAGCTTTTGCCATGGCCAGTCCCAGTTTTCGCTCACCCCGGCAGGGTAGCAAAAAGACGGACTTCGGGCCCAAAAACAGCCTTTTTTGCGGAAAGTAGCGATTTTTTGGGTTGCAATTTCCCATCGGCCACTTCTAATCAGCGGGAAATTCGGCGTTGGGAGCCGTTTTTGAGGGTATCGTCGTCTATTCCGCGGCGGGTTCGTCGCATCACACAACAGGTATTTTGGAGGTTTTGGCACATGGCAAAGAAGACCGGTAAGAAGCCGATGACGAAGACGGAGATCATGCGGAGCATCTCAGAGGCGACCAACCTTCCCAAGAAGGACGTGGTTGCCGTCATCGAGGCCCTCTCCGACGAGATTCACAACGCGCTGAAGAGCAGCGGCATCGGTGTCTTCTCGATCCCGGGGCTTGTGAAGATCGAGCGGAAAAAGGTCCCGGCCCGCCCCGCCCAGAAGGGCGTGCGGAATCCGTTCACCGGCGAACTGCAGGATCGTCCCGCTAAGCCGGAGAGCGTGAAGGTCCGCGTGCGGGCCCTCAAGAACCTCAAGGCGATGGTTACCACCTGAGCCCCGGAGCCGATCGCGGCCCGGGCTGCCTCAAGGCAGCCACGGTGCCCGACGATTCACCACACGGGCGGCGCCGCATTGCGGCGCCGCCCGTTGTTTTTTCTGGGGCGGGCTTTTTTCTGGGGCGTGCTGGCTTGCCTGACCGATACGACCTGCAAGGCCGGCCGGGTCTGCCAGCGGCGGCCGCGACCGGTCCGCCAGTTCCTTGCGCACACCACCCACATCCGTCATGCCGAGCCGCCACTGTCCCCTCCTGGCCAGCCCCGGCCGTTCCCGGCCGCTCGATCTGGCCCCGCATCCCTGGGAGGTGCGGCAGTGTCTCGAGACCGGGCTCGTCTTCCTGGCCAACCCGCCGGCGCAGGAGCAGTTCTGCGAGGAGTTC
>CALGAS010000562.1 GCA_937959175.1 uncultured bacterium
CACGCTCCGGCGGACGGTCGGCAGCGGCGGCTCGCCGGACCAAATCCGCAAGGCGGCCCTGAACGATGGGATGCAGCCGCTGCGGGATGCGGCGCTGACGCTCGTGGTCGAAGGGGCCACTTCCCTCGATGAGATTCAGCGGGCCCTGGCCGCGAAGACCCCGTCACCGGTGGGCCCTGCGAGTCCGAGGCAGGCTTCTGATGCGGCGGCAACCCCGCCGGTCGCGGCCCCCCGCGGCCCCCGCCCGGGACCACCGCCGGCCGGGAGGAGAACGCCATGATCATCTCGCTGATCCTGCTTGGAGTCTTCATCGCCGTCGCCTTTGCCATCTGGCGGGAGGGGCCCTGGAGCGGCCTGATCATGCTGCTCAATCTGCTGCTGGCCGCCAGTCTGGCCACAGCCTGGTATCCGTTCGTGGTGGCCCTGATCGAGCCGCGGGCGAAGTCGTACACCTACCTCCTCGATTTCGTGGTCCTCCAGGGACTTTTCTGCCTGCTCCTGCTCGCCTTTCGCGAAGTCACCGACCGGGCGTCTCGGACACGCGTCCGCTTCCGCAAGCCGGTGGAGCTCGCTGCTGGTCCGCTGGTCGCCCTGATCACCGCCTGGGTGATGGTCTGCTTCACGGCCGCCTCGCTCCATACGGCGCCGCTGCCGAGAGACTTCATCCAGCCGACCCCCGAAAGCCGGATGTTCTTCGGGCTTGCTCCTGACCGCCGCTGGCTGGCCTGGGTGCGGGGCTCATCGCTGAAGGGCCCCTTCGCCTCGCCGGCAAAGGCGTTTGATCCCGAGGCAGACTTCATCCTCCGCTACGCCAGCCGCCGCAGCGGCCTCGAGCAGGAACCTGCTCTGCGAGTGCAGCCGCAGTAATCGCCATTTGCTGATCAGTTTGTCCCCATGGCCCACGGTACTTTGAGCGATGAGATGACCGGCTATCGGCCGGTCAGCGGCTGGGCGGTGGCTTCGCTGATCGCCGGCCTTGGCTCGGCAGCGGTTCTGTTCACCCCGCTGGCGATGGTGGTGCCGCTGGTGGCGGTGGCGTTGGCGGTCGCGGCCCTGCGAGACCTCGGCCGCGGCGAGGGCCGGACGATCGGCCGGCCGCTGGCCCTGGCCGGCCTGGCCCTGTCCATTGGGTTCGCGGCTCAGGCGGCTGCCGCTGCCGTCACGGCCCGGGTGATCGCCGGACAACGGGCTTCAACTGCTGCCACCACGTGGCTCGATGCGGTTCGTGAAGACCGGCTGACGGACGCGACAGGCCTCTGCAATCCGCTGATCCTGCCGGGCCGGGGCCGGCCGCCGGAGCCGGAACTCTCGCCGGAAGAGCAACTCGAGGCCTTCGCTGCTCTGCCCGCGGTCCAGGCCGTCGCTTCCTGCGGTCAAACCGCTCCGGTGCTGATCGAGACTCGGCCCGTCCAGGTGGGAGCATCTGCCTGGCTCGTGCGGGCAGACGTAGCAGCGTGCGGGGGAACGACCAGCGTGGTCCGCCTCGTCGTCGAACCGCGGGCGGTGCGGCGACGCGACAGCAGCCTTGAGCGATGGCTGGTGCAAGAGATGACGGTCGAGCCCTGAGCGAGCCGGCCGGGACTGCGGACCGTTCAGCGGGAATCACCGGGGCCGGCGGGAACATGCTCGAATCCGGGGGATTTTGCTACAGGGTGCTCATCTGGCCGACAGAGACCCCGTTCTGAGTCGCAAAGATTCCCCGGCTTCTGCGCGTGCCCCCGACCGACCCCTCCCCGGAGAAGCCCCTCGGCGCGAGCCCGTCTTCCGGTGCGCGATACGCATAGAAGCCCCCCGGCGCGAGCCGGGGGGACGGCGGGCCGTTGGGCCATCCC
>CALGAS010000563.1 GCA_937959175.1 uncultured bacterium
TCGATCGCCGGACATTCATCGTGGTGTCGGCCTCGCGAATCAGACCGCCTACCCAACCTCCTCACAGCCGGCCACCGACGAGGGCGAGGGTGCCTCTGGACACATCGCATCCGCCTGTCTTTTCTCGATGGCGGTGCCGTCCGACTCAGGCCAGGATTCCGTTGACCACGTGGCCGTGCACGTCGGTCAGCCGGAAGTCGCGGCCCTGGTAGCGGTAGGTCAGCCGCTCATGGTCGAGGCCGAGGCAGTGCAGGATCGTGGCCTGCAGGTCGTGCACGTGAACCTCGTCGCGGGCGATGTGAAAGCCGAGTTCGTCGGTCTCGCCGTAGGTCACGCCCCCCTTGATGCCTCCCCCGGCGAGCCACATCGTGAAGGCGTTGGGATGGTGATCGCGGCCCATCGAGCGGCCGAGCACGGCACTCGACTCCACCATCGGCGTGCGGCCGAACTCGCCGCCCCAGACCACGAGCGTCTCGTCGAGCATGCCCCGCCGCTTGAGATCGGCCACCAGGGCGGCCGAGCCGCGGTCGGTGGCCCCGCAGTTGTTCTTCACGTTGCCGGCCACGTCGGAGTGGGCGTCCCAGCCCTCGTGGTAGATCGTGACGAACCGCACGCCCCGCTCCACCAGCCGGCGGGCGACGAGGCAGGCCCGGGCAAAGCTCGCCTTGGCTGGATCGCAGCCGTAGAGGGCCAGCGTTTCGGGGGTTTCGTCGGCGAGGTTCATCAGCTCCGGCGCCGAGGTCTGGAGCCGGTGGGCCATCTCGTAGGCCGCGATCCGGGTGGCGATTTCCGGGTCGCCGTCGGCGGCGAGCCGCCGGCGGTTGACCGCCGAGACGAGCCCCAGGGTCTCGGCCGCCAGCTGGCCGTCGGCACCCTGCGGCGAGGCGACGTTGAGGATCGGCGGTCCGGCGTTGCGAAAGCGGGTGCCGGTGTAGACGCTCGGCAGGAAGCCGCTCGACCAGTTGGCACTCCCGCCGCTGATTCCCGACCCGGTGCTCATCACCACGAAGGCGGGAAGCTCGTCGCTCTCGCTGCCGAGGCCGTAGGTCACCCAGGAGCCCATGCTCGGCCGGCCCGGCTGGGCAAAGCCGCAGTTCATGAAGATCTGGGCCGGGGCGTGGTTGAACTGGTCGGTGCGGCAGCTCTTCACGATCGCGATCTCGTCGACGACCGTCGCCAGCTGCGGCAGCATCTCGGAAATCTCGGCCCCGCTCTGGCCGTGGCGGGCAAAGCGATACCGCGGCCCGAGGACCGCCGCATCGGGCCGGATGAAGGCATACCGCTGGCCGCCGATCACCTCCGGCGGGATCGGTCGGCCCTCGATTTCGGTGAGCTTGGGCTTGTGGTCGAACAGCTCGAGCTGGCTGGGAGCCCCGGCCATGAACAGTTGGATCACCGCCTTGGCTTTGCCCGGGAAATGCGGTGGACGCGGGGCCAGCGGCGAGGCCGGCCTCCCGGCTCGCGCAGGCTGCCGGAGGGCTCCGGAGAGCAGACCTGCCAGGGCGATCTTGCCCACGCCGATCCCGCAGTCGGAGAAGAAATGCCGCCGGGTGATGTCGAGCTGGGGGTTCATCGGGTCACCTCTTCACGATTGTTTCGTCCAGGTTCATCATCGCCCGCGCTACGAGCATCCAGGCGGCCCGTTCCCGCAGGCTCTCATCCGGCGTGCCGCCGGCGAGCCGGGCCGCGTCGAGTTCACCCGCGGCGAGCCGCTCTCGCTGGGAGTCGAGGTAGGCCGCGAACAGCCCGATCTCCTCCTCGCCCAGCGGCCGAGAGAAGAGCCGCACCGCCAGGGCCTCCAGCCGGCCGGCATCGTCGGCGGCCGCGTCAATTGCCACCGCTCCCAGGGCCCGGGCGATCTCGATGAACATCGGATCGTTGAGGAGCGTGAGGGCCTGCAGTGGCGAGTTGGAAACCTCGCGTCGGGCGACGCAGGCCTCGCCCGACGGGCCGTCGAAGGTTGCCGTGAAGGCGAAGGGGGTGGTTCGCTTGCGGAACGTGTAGATGCCGCGGCGGTGGCGGTCCTCGCCGCCGCTGGGCTTCCATTTCGGCTCTCCGAAGGCCACCTCGGTCACGCCCGCCGGCTGCGGCGGCCGCACGCCGGGGCCATACATCTTGTCGGAGAGCAGTCCCGCTGCCGCCAGCAGCGAGTCGCGAATCACCTCCGCCTCGAGCCGCACCCGCGGGCCCCGGGCGAGCAGCCGATTTTCCGGGTCGCGTTCGGCGAGCCGGTCGCTCACGGCCGAGGCCTGCCGATAGGTGCTGCTGGTGACGATCAGGCGATGGAGCCGCTTGAACGACCAGCCGAGGCCGCCCTCGTCGGCCGGGGTCATGAACGCCACGGCCAGCCAGTCGAGCAGTTCCGGGTGGCTCGGCATCTCGCCCTGGTAGCCGAAATCCTCGACGGTCTTCACGATCCCCCGCCCGAAGAAGGCCTGCCAGTGGCGGTTGACCGTGACCCGGGCGGTCAGCGGGTTGTCCGGGGAGACGAGCCACTTCGCGAGGGCCAGGCGGTCGGCCGGGGCGTCGGCAGGCAGCTGCGGCAGGAAGGCCGGGACCGCCGGTGAGACCGCCTCTTCCGGCTGGGTGAACTCGCCGCGGTGGTGGCGATGGGTGGGACGGGGATTGTCGGCCGGCCGCTCCTGCATCACGAGCGTCGAGAGCCCACCCCGCAGACTCGCCTCGAGCCGCCCGATCTCCTGGACGCGGTCGCTCACCTCCGGGGCGGTCGCGAGGAACCGTCGCAGGATCGCTTCGCGTCCGGCAGCCGTACGGGCCGCCGCCGGCTTGACCAGCGCGGCCTCGACCTCGGCGGTGTGGCCACGGGCCTCGGCTCCCTCCGCGTCGCTGAGCGAGAGCCGGAACCTCCCTAGCGGGCAGGCGAAGTGCCGCTCGAACCGCAGCGTGACCACGATCGGCTCACCGGCAGGAATCGGCTCGGCCAGTTCGAAGACGGCCGCCTCGGCCCGGCCCTGGCGGCCGTTGGTGCTCCAGCCGCTCGACATCACGCCGTCGACCGCGCCGGCGGCTCCGCTGGCCCCCTTGCCGTAGGCGGCGGTGCCGCCAAACGACTCGCTGGCCCGAGCGACCTCGATGCGGGTGGCCTGGGGCGGCACACGCACTTCCAGTTCCGAGAGGAAGAAGTCGCCCCGTGGGCCCTCGCAGGCACACAGGCCTGGGCCCCAGGC
>CALGAS010000564.1 GCA_937959175.1 uncultured bacterium
CAATGAACGGGGCGGCACGATTGCGGAGTTTCCCCTCGAGCCGGCAGCCCTCGCTGACATCATCGGCCGAATCGCCAAGGGCGACTTCGACACCAGCCGAGGCCGCGAAATCTTCGCGGCGGTGATCGACACGGGAAAGAGCGTGGCTGACGTGGTGGCCGAGATGGGGATCGCGGCCGTGGACGACAGCGACCTCGAGGCCCTCTGCCGGGAACTGATTGCCGCCAATCCGAAGATCGTGGCCGACGTCCAGGGCGGCAAAGAACAGGCCGCCGGCGGCCTGATCGGCCAGGCCAAGCGAAAAAACCCGAATGTCAATCCGGGCAAGGTCCGGGCGATGTGCCTCGATCTGATCAGGCGGGGCGAGGCCTGAGGCAGGCCGTCGTCACTACCATCGAGAAGTGACGGCCGCGGGCGAGCGAATGCCCGCGGGACCACAAGCCCGCGACGTCTCGTTCCGGCCGCGCACCTTCAGACATACAGAAATCGCCATTTGAGAAGTTGACAAAATATTCGATTCAATCCATGAAAAACATCGTTTTAATCGACCGCAATTGTCCACTCTCAATCGATTCCTCAACTCAGCTGCAACCCGTTCTCGCCATCATCGGGCCACGAGGGTGCGGAAAGACTCACCTTGCCCAAACTCGCTTCCCCTCTCATCGTCACACCACGCTTGCCCTGCCCAGCGAGGCGGCCCGCGCTCGCCTTGATCCCGCAGCCTTCCTGGCTTCGCAGCCTCCCCCGGTTGTCATCGACGATGCCCATCTCGAGCCTCGCCTTCTGCATCACCTCGCCGAGAACCTCGCCCGAACCCCTGGCCCGCCGGCGAGCTACGTCGTGGTCGGCTCGCGACCTGCCACGCTCGAAGCGGCCTTCGCAGCAGCCTTCGCTGATCGCCCCGACCTCGGGCGGCTTGTCCGACTCGACGGGCTCTCGCATGCCGAAGCGGCGGCAGCCTCGCCCGATCTGACGATCGTCGGCCGCCTGCTGCGGGGCAGCTTCCCGGCGGTCTATGCCAACCCGACCAGCGAGCCCTGGGAATACCTGCGGTCGCTGGTGGCCGACCACCTCGTCCGGGAGCTGCCGCTCCAGCTCCGCGTCGACAACCCCCACGACTTCGAGCGATTTCTCCGCAGCGTCGCCCTCCGCACGGGCCAGCTTCTCAATAAGGCCGCGCTCGCCCGGGAGATCGGCATCGCCGGGTCGACGGCAGCCATCTGGCTGGCGACCCTGATCGATGCGGGGGTCGTCACGCTGCTCTACCCCTGGAAACCATCCCAGGGGAAGCCGGTCGTGAAGTCGCCCAAGGTCTACTTTCTCGACACCGGCCTCTGCTGCCACCTGCTGGGAATCCGCACCGAGACCGAGCTTGCCGAGTCGCCCCACGCCGCAGCCATCTGGGAAACCAGCGTCCATGCCGAACTCCGCCGGCTGCTCGCCGCCGCGGCCCCGTCCGCCGAACTCCTCTTCTGGCGAGACCGCACCAAGGAAGCCGATTTCCTCGTGCCCACGCCCCGTGGCCTGCTGATCATCGACGCCGCCTGGCTGGAGATTCCCCCCGCCGCCGCTGTCCGCAGGCTGCTGCGGATCCGGTCGTTGATCGGTGAAGCGTCGGTGGCCGGCCTCGCCGTCGTCTGTCGGACACCGACTCGGCAGGCGCTCCGCCGCCCGGCCGGCCCCGCGGTCGAAACGGTCGGCCTGGACGATCTGCCCGGCCTCGTCGGCGGCTGGGCCCCGCCGCCGAAGCCGTCCTGACATCTCCCGCCCAACGCCGGCCTCACCGGAGCGGGCCGGTGACCGGAGCGGGTACACTGCAGTGGATGATTCAGCGGCACCACACCGCCGACCTGCTGCACTGGGATCGCCACCACGTCTGGCACGCCTTCACCCAGATGCAGGAATACGAGCCGCTCCTGATCGAGCGGGGCGAGGGCTGCTGGCTCGTCGACGGCGAGGGCCGCCGCTACCTCGACGGTTCGGCGAGCATGTGGTGCAACGTCCACGGCCACTGCCATCCCCGCCTCGACGTGGCCCTGGCCGAACAGGCCGGCAAGGTCGCCCACACGACCAACCTCGGCCTCTCCAACTCGACCACGGTCGAGTTCACCCGCCGGCTCTGCGAACTGACGCCCCCCGGTCTCGATCGCGTCTTCTACTCCGACGACGGCTCCACGGCCATCGAGGCTGCCCTCAAGATGGCCTTCCAGTTCTGGCTCCAGACCTCGCCGGCCAGGCCGGAGAAGACCCGCTTCATCGCGATCGACGAGGCCTACCACGGCGACACGCTCGGAGCGGTCGGCGTCGGCGGCGTCGACCGGTTCACCGCGATGTTTGCCCCGCTCACCTTCGAGCCGATCCGGCTGCCTCCGCCGGGCCTGCCCGACGCCACCGGCCGGGTGCCGTCGGCCGCCGAGTCGCTGGCCGACCTCGAGCGGGTGCTCGTCGCCCACGGTCACGAGATTGCGGCGGTCGTGATGGAGCCGATCATTCAGATGGCCGGTGGCGTGATCGTCCATCCGGAAGGCTATCTCCGCGGCGTCCGCGAACTGACCCGCCGGCACGACGTGCTGCTGATTCTCGATGAGGTGGCCGTCGGCTTCGGCCGGACCGGCAGCCTGTTCGCCTGCGAGCAGGAGGAGGTGGCCCCCGATTTCCTCTGCCTCGCCAAGGGCCTGACCGCCGGCTACCTGGCGATGGCGGCGACGGTCACCCACGGCTGCATCTGGGACGCCTTCCTCGGCAGCCACGCCGAGCAGCGGGCCTTCTTCCACGGCCATACCTACGGCGGCAACCCGCTGGCGGCCGCGGTGGGCCTGGCCTCGCTCGACATCTTTCGCGACGAGCAGGTGCTCGAAACGCTGCCGGCCAAGATCGACCGCCTGGCAGCCCACGCCGAACGGCTCGCCGGGCTGGCGCATGTCGGGGCCGTCCGCCAGCGCGGCCTCGTGGCGGGGCTGGAACTCGTCGCCGACAAGGCGACAGGCCGTCGCTATCCCTGGCAGGAGCAGCGGGGCCGGCGGGCCTGCGAGGCGGCCCGCCAGCGGGGCGTGCTCCTCCGCCCGCTCGGCGACGTGGTCGTGCTGATGCCGCCGCTGGCGGTCAGCGACGAGGAGATCGATTTGCTCGCCGAGGCGGCCGAGGCGGGGATCCGGGCTGCCACCAGTTCGTGATTCACCGCGTCGTTGCCGCGAGCCGCGTTCCCGACGCTATTGGACGACGCTCTTGCTGCCGTCGGTCGAGCCGCCGATCGGCGCGCCATCGGGCAAAGGGCGGCCGGCTGTTGGAATGCCGAGGCGGTGAAGCTCGGCCCGGACCTGCCGGTATCCGTCAAAACTGTCTGGATAGCACCAGAGGGTGACGGTCGTGTCGGGCCTGACGCCGCCGAGCACGCGGCGAAACCGGGATCCTGATTCGAGGGCCTCTGCGAAGGGCTCCCCCACCGCGGGATCGACCGGCCGCACGACCCACTCCCGCGAGCGGATCAGCACCTGGCCGCGGCTGCGGTCGATCTTGGCCTCGACCACGTAATCGAGGTCAAAGCCGCGAGCCGGCCCGACGGTTACGATCCGGGCGGTGAGATTCGAGAGCGAGTTCGAGTTGCGGCGGGTGTGGGCCTTGGCCATCTCGAAAAGTTCCTCGAGCGGCACGTAGGCGATCCGTCCCCGGGCGAGCCGGAAGTGAATCTCCTCGCCGTTGACCGTCCGGCCGATCGGGGTGGGATAGGCCAGGACTTCCTCGGTGGTGGCTGCGGCATGGGAGATCCCTTTGGTCTCCAGCCGGCACTGCCGAATCTCCGCCTCCAGGCTACGGCGGCGGGCTGACCGCTCGGCCGCCGCCACCCGAGCGGCGTCGACGTCCTGTTTCATCTCAGCCAATCCGACGCGGGCCGCCGAGACGGCTGTGGCCAGCTCGAGCCGGGCATGACCGGCGGCGGTGACCTCCAGTTCGACCGTCTCGACCTGGTCTTCGAGCTCCTCGATTTCGTGTTCGGCCGACGCGACCGTGCCGACGAGCTGGCGGACCTCCTCTTCGAGAGCCACGACTTCCGGTGTCGCATCCGGTTCGGGCGGGCTGAGCACCAGCTGGCGAACCTGCGCTCCGATCACCATCACGAGGATGATCAGAATCCCGACGATGTTGGTGACGACGTCGAGGAATGAATCCTGACCGGCGGAACGCTCCTCATCGGCCCTCTGACGGCGCATCGTGTCGGCTCCGGCTGGATGGAGAACGAATCAATCAGGAAAGACGGATCACCGCGAGCGAAACAGACCGCCGGTCCGGCGAACCGGTGGCAGGCGGCGGACGGTATCTGCTTGCTCGGCCCGCCGGGTATCGAGTCCGCTGTCGGTGAGCAACTGCTCGAGGTCGGCCCGCCGGTCGTCGCCATCGGCCGTGGCCGACAGCACCAGTTCAGGCTTCCAGTACATGCGGTCACCGGCCATGCCCCAGCCGGTGACGGTAGCGTGGACCTCCCGGACCAGCGGATCGACCGCCTCCACGGTGTCCCCGGTGACCGGAATCCTGGTCGCCACGCGGCCGCCGCTGCCGAGAATCCGCAACTCGTCGGCCGCGCACTCCAGCCGGATCGGACGGGTCAGCGGAATCGAGCGGTCGCGGGTGGCCAGGCTCGCCCAGTTGCTGCCCCGGCGGCCGGCCAGCGAGCAGCCGCCCGAGCCGCAGTCGGATGCAGCTGCGCCGCCGGCCGCTCCCCCGGCAGTCGCCGCGTCTGCGGTGATCCCCGGCATTCCTGGCCCGAAGTCACCGCCGCCCCCGGCGGCCGCAAGGCCCGGCGTGCCGGCAGCACCGCCGCTTCCGCCGGTGGTAGCATCGTCACTGCCCGTGCCGCTGCCATCACCACCAGCGGCCCCGGGGCCGACGCCGTCGCCCGCTCCGACTCCGGCCACGCCGTCCGCTGTGCCGCCTGCTGCGGATTCGCCCCCCGCGGCTCTGCTGCCGCTCGGGCCAGCTGCCGGAAGGCCCGCTTGCTCGCCGCCCTCGGCGGTGTTCCACCGACCAGCTGCGGCTCCTTCCAAGCCGCCAGCCCCCGTGCCGCCCCGACCGCTGCCACTGCCATCGTAAAACTTCGATGGGCCGAGATACCGATCGCCGGTGCCGCCCGCGGCGGCACCGACACCTCGGCCGGTGGCCAATCCGGAATCAGCCTGCCCGCCGCCGCGGCCGTTGCCGAGCACCGCATCGCCCTGCCCCTGCCCGCCACCGGTCGTTCCCGCCCGAAAACCACGCCCGGCAGCCGCGGCAGCGGCCTGCTCTTCGGTCCAGTCGAATCGGGACTGATCGCCGAGCACGCTCGGCCCACCGGTCGAGACGACACCACCGCGGGTCGTCGCCGCGCGGTACTGCACCTTGGGTCGGGACCGCTGCGGGCGGCCAACCTCGGCCAGCCAGGCCAGTCGCCGGCGGGCATCCTCGATCGCCCGGCTTTCAGCCTCGGCGAGCGCCGGGTCGGCCGGGGGAAACGTGAGCGTCCAGTCTTCGTCGATGAACTGATAGCCAAAGTCGCTGCCCCACGACTGCAGCGACTCCCGGGCGGCGTAGTAGGCCATCACGCCGGATGGCCGCACCAAGAGCAGGGGGTAGGGCTGGGCGGCGGGATCGCCGGACTCGCCTGGCCGGTCGGCAAGGTATTCCCGAGCTGCCCGGAGGCCGCTGGCGAGCGGATTGCCCGGCCCGGGCGGGCCTTCGAAGTCGGACGGTCTGAGCCTGATCCCTTCGGGCTGCAGGAAGACGCCGTCGATGCAGCATTCGATGTAGAGGGGCCGCCGGTGCGTGCCCTTGTCACCGGCATAGGGCACGACGGCATAGGCAGGCGGCCGCATGGCGGCCTCTTCACGGGCCGACTCGAGCGCCTCGCGGGCCTCGGCCAGTGTCAGCTCGAGTGACTCGACCGACTCTTCGTCGTCGGCCGGCTCGCCGGCAGCCCCGGCGTCGGCGGCCAGGGCGGCAGCCGTCTGCTCCAGCGAGTGAAACTCGTCGATCAACTCCCGGGCCGAGTCCTCGATGCCCGCCAGCTGCATCCGCGCCCTGGCGAGATCCTCGGCGGTCCGCTCCCGAACACCCTGCAGCTGCTCGAGCCGCCAGGCGAGCTCATCACGGGCAAGGGTGAGTTCCTCCTGCTGCTGGCGGACAGCTTCCTGCTCGGCGGCCGAATCGGCCTCCTGGGCCGAGTGGCTGAAGAGCACGAGCAGCACCAGCAGCGACCCCATCGTGCAGAGCAGCACGGCGAGGAAGGGAAACAGCGAAATGGTGGGCCCCGTCTGGGCCAGGCGACGGCTCATGCAGCCTTTCCGGCACGACGCTCCGCCTCGATCTCATCAAGGCCCCGGGCAGCCGCCCGGGCCGAGAGGAGATGCACAGCGGCAGTGAGGGTGGCGAGGGTCTCCTCAAAGCGACCGGTCGAGGTGACCGCGGCAAGGTTGGCATCGAGCGTCCGCTCGAGCGCGGCGATGTCGCGGGTGGCGTCGACGACACCGGCCAACAGATCGGTCTGCCGGCCGAGCGATGCCTGGTGCTGCTCGAGGCCGTGGACGGCCGCGGTGAGTGATTCGGCCGCCTTCACCCAGCGGTCCTCGCGGCGAGCGGCGGCCTCGTCATGGGCCCGGGCAAGCGACTCGGCCCAGCGGCCCAAGCTCTCGTCGAGTGCCGTGGCAAAACTGCCCCGAAACGCCTCGCCGCCATGCTCGACGAGTTGCTGGAGCCCCGTGGTCGCGGTCCGCTCCAAGGCCTGCCAGGCCTGCTCCTGCGATTCCAAGAGGCGGGCAGTCCCGCGGTTCATGGTCTCGCCGAGGCGGGCCATCGCCAGGGCCGTGCCCTCGGTCTCGCCGAGCGACTGAAAGCGTCCGGCGAGGGCCGCCCAGGCGGCCTCATCGACCCGCGAAAGCAGCTGCTGCTCGTACCGATCGAGCACGAACTGGAAGAACATCAGCACCATCGAGAGGGCCAGGGCGGTGGCAGTCGTGTCGAAGGCCGTGCCGAGGCCGGCAACCACCCCGGAAATATTCTCCAACTGCGTGGGTGAGAGATTGGCAATCGCGACGGTGATCCCGATCACCGTGCCGAGAAAGCCCATGATCGGAATCGCCCAGACGATGAATCGCACCAGGCCGTACCCCTGGGCAGCCCGGGCGGCATCCATGTCGGAGAGATATTTAAGATGGTCTTCGAGGTCATCCGCGGAGCCGGTCCGTACCACGAGGTCGAGCGCTTCTCGAAGCCGCCGGGGCAGATAGCCCTCCTCGTCCGGCAGGGTCGCCGCCAGTTCGGCAGCGGCCGCAGGATCTTCACCGCCGGCCGGCACTGGCCCGAGCAGCGGGCCGCCCAGCCGGGTCCGCTGCCGGACCACGTCAACTCCGCGAAGAACCAGTGCCGCCAGCCCGACGCAGAAGAGGGTCACCTCGGCATATTCGACCCAGTGGCCGGCGAGATAACGAATGACGGTTGCGTCGCTGATCACTCCCCCGTGCACGAGTGAGAAGAACGCGAAGGCGAGGGCACCGCCCCAGAGCAGGGGGGATCGCAGCAGGGCCGCGGAGAGGGCGTTGAGTTTCGACACCGGCGGAATCCTCCGAGCGGATGAACGCGAACCCGTTCCAGCCACCGTGGAACGATTCTCTCGTTTTCATCGGTACGCCTTGCCCGACCGATTGAACAGAAACATTCGGTATGGCGAAACGCGGGCGGCCGGCAGCCGGACAGGCCAGCCCAGCCCACCATGCCGCCGAAACATGCGGAAGCTGGGCAGACGGGAGCGACTGGCGAGCGTGCGGGGAGCCAAGCCGATCGGACGCCATTGCGATGGCAGGCCGGCGGCCGTACAGTCCGCCGCCTCGAGGACGGGATTTCCGTTATCGAAGGGCAGGGTTGTGCCGGCCGCTGGCTCCGGAGCACCACGGATGGCTGTCGTTTTTTCCATGCGCAGGCTATGCGCACCCGCTGCAACACCCCTCTGGCTGGCGGTGCTATTGCTCGCCGTTGTTGCGGCAGGCTGGCAGACAACAGACCTGGTGGCTCAACGACCGACGGCCCCCGGACCCGGGCCGCTCTGGATCAGCGAGAGCCCGCTTGACGAGGGCCGGCGACTCCTGCTCGTGGTTGACCAGGAGGCCCGCCACGCGGCCGTCTACCACGTTGACGCGGTGGCGGGGACGCTCACTCTCAAGAGTTGCCGCAATCTGCACTGGGATCTCACCCTTGACGACTTCAATGCCCAGGAGCCAAAGCCCGACAGCCTTCGCAACATGCTCCAGCTACCCCCGGCCGCCGGAAGTCGGTGAATCGGGAAAATCGTTCTGTGCGGGCGGAAACGCCTGTGTCGGCCGCGCCAAGCGTGCCGGCGATGGCGGTTGCCGGTAGAATAGGTTATCGCGAAGGTCGATGACTCCCCAGGAGGGCTGGTCGAGCCTTGGCCACTCGCTCCTCACCACCCGGCGGCAGAGCGTTACGACATGGCTGGAAAGTTTCTTTCACTCGAGGAAGCAGCCCGACGCCTGGGCGTGTCGGTGGACGAGGTCAATCGCCTGGTCGACCGGAAGGAACTCTTCCCGATGCGGGCCGGCGCGACGATCAAGTTCAAGGTCGACGACATCGAGCGGGTGGCCGCTGACCTGGGCGGCGGCGGGCCGGGCAGCGGTGGCGACCTCGATCTTGATCTGGATCTCGACCTCTCGAATGCTGAGCCTGGCAGTTCGCCGGCGGCGGCTTCATCCGCTCCCGGCGGCGACGAACTGGTTCTTGATGAGCCGGAAGATACCGAGTCAATTTTCGGCGACGACGCCGGAGGCCCACCCGTCAGCGGTTCCCAGACGATCGTCCGGGAAGGGGAGGGGGGTGCGGCAACCGAGGGCGGGGCCTTCGAAGATGACCTCGCTTTGGATTCAATCATCGGGGCCTCTTCGCCCTCGCTTCCGGCAGTTGATCAACCGGGCACGAGCGGCGTCGACGTGCCGCCGGCGGACTCGGGCACCATGGCGATCGACCTCTCGAATCTGGGCGGCTCTGTGGCGGGGCTCTCCAGCCC
>CALGAS010000565.1 GCA_937959175.1 uncultured bacterium
CGGTGAGGTTCGTGTGGAGCGAGATGTAGTCGCTGGCCGCGAAGAGCTCGTCGAGCGTGGCGGCCCGGGCGACGCACTGCTCGGCGGCGAAAGCTTCGTCCCAATAGACGTCGTAGCCAAGCGGTTCCATCCCGAAGGCCCGGGCCCGGATCGCCACCTCCCGGCCGATCCGGCCCAGCCCGACGATCCCGATCGTCTTACCGAGCAGCTCGTGGCCGGTCTGCCGCTGCCAGCCGCCCGAGCGGGTCGAGTCGCAGTGAAAGAGGAGGTTCTTCTCGAGCGCTAGGAGCAGCAGGAATGCGTGCTCGGCGACGGTCGTATGGTTCACCCCCGGCGTGAACAGCACCGGGATGCCCAGTTCGGTGCAGGCGGAAACGTCAATCTTGTCGACGCCGATGCCATATTTGGAGATGACCTTGAGCCGCGGCAGGGCCTTGTCGAGCACCTGCCGCGTGATCGCGTCATCTCCGCAGATGAAGCCATCGATCTCCCCGACGGCGGCAAGCGTGTCGGCCTCTGAGAGCGGCCCGCGGGCAGTCACGATCTCCCAGCCAGTGGCCGCGAGCCGCTCGTGGTGATCCCCCGGGGTGTCCTGAAACGACGTGGTGGTCAGGAGAATGCGGGGCATGAAGCGGGGCCAGAGAGCAAGTAACACTCCGCAAAACCCTAGCGAACCGGGCTGCCGACTGCAATTGAAGGCAGCGAGTCGGGCGGCCTCGGGACCGGCATCGCGCTCTCACGGACCGCCTCACCCGGTCCCCCGCACCCCCTGCTCCGCCACGAACGCCTCGAGAAGCGAGGCGTGGCGGCCGTTGAACTTCCAGAGGTGGCAATCGCGGCGGTCGGCCACCCCCGCGCCGGCGATTCCGGCCCGGTGCAGCCAATAGGCCTCGCCCGTAGCCAGCGGATGCCGGGCGAACTCAGCGTGCCGCTGTCGCGGTACGCTCGTCTTGATCCAGTTCCAGATGTTGATGTGGCGATCGCGGGCATCGTCGGGATGCCGGATGCACCAGAGCCGATACTCGAGCTCGGTCACCGCGGCCGTTCGCCCGGCAATCGCTTGGGCGGGAAGGCTGCCCCCGGCGAGCTGCCCTTCTACGATGGCAATCCCGACGGGTGACGTCGTGATCACGATCGCCGGGTCAGGATCTGCCTCGGCGGCATCGTCCCGCTCGGCCAGCCAGGCCCGGCGGTCGGCCAGGATCACCTCGCTCCCGGTAAGCCAGTCGGCGAGTTGGGCGGCCAGAATCATCCGCTCCGCCGCCCATTCGGCGGACCGCTCCGGCAGGACCAGCGGCTTCTCGAGGCGATGGGCCGCTGCAAACTCGCGAAGCCCTTCGAGCCAGTCACGGGTGGCGGGCGTCATGCAATGCTCACTCATCCAAGCGGGCCCGCAGGCGGGCGACGCTGCCGGCTCCGAGCCTCGGCAGCGACGCCGGCAAGAACTGGACGGCTTCCAATAAGTCCGCCATAAACCCTGGCAGATATTTCGATCGCGATCCAGCCTGCGACGGAGGGCGCAGAGCCATTTGAGCGAGATGCCAAAAGCGTGCGGCGGGACAGGAGTGTCCCCTGCCCCGCCGCACGGCATTTTTCAGTCGGACTGTGAAAATCAGCGGGCGAAACGCTGACGGAGCCACTCGTTCTTCCGCCGCTCCAGTTCGATCAGCTTGGCGATCGGGCCCTTGCGGGGAGCCTTGACCTGGGCATTGGCAGCCTGGGACCGGGCGGCCGAAGCGGTTGTGGCGAAGAACAGCGACGTGACGATGGCGGCGAGAATCATGAGGCGATGCATCAAGGAAGGCTCCGAGTGGAGGGAGGGGAAGGGACATGGGCAGACACCCACTCCATGGATTATCGACCACCCTGCCTCCCTGGCATCAGCGGTCAGCTCGTCGTCCGCACCGTTGCTACCGCCGCTACCAGGCGATCGTGAGCCAGCTGCAAACGTCTCATCCTCACCTCCCCTTCCTTGACGATCCACCAACCATGTGCCTTCCTCCAGCGCATAGAAGCCCCCCGGCGCGAGCCGGGGGGACGGCGGGCCGTTGGGCCATCCCGCC
>CALGAS010000566.1 GCA_937959175.1 uncultured bacterium
ATGGCGAGCAGCTCGGCCGACTGACCGCTCGCCGTCGCCACCGCCGCCACACCGCCTTCCAGATCAGCCACCCGACGCTCGAAGACATCGTTCGTCGGGTTCATGATGCGCGAATAGATGTTGCCGAACTGGCGGAGCCCGAAGAGATCGGCAGCATGCTCCGGAGTGTCGAACACGTACGACGTCGTCGCGTAAATCGGGACCGCGCGGGCGTTCGTTGCGGGGTCAGCCGATTCCTGGGCAGCGTGCAGGGCGCGGGTTCCGAGCCCGAGGCGCGGGGCCGGGTTGGCGGCGGTGGTGGCCGGGGTGTCAGCGGGTGCGGCGGAGGGTGCGGCGGCGGTCGAGTTCGCTTCGGACTCCGAGCTCATGGGGTACTCCTGTAGGATTGGTGGCACGGCAGACTCGCGGCCTGCCGGCACGTTTTCGGACCAACCCCCGGACCCACCTGGCTTGAGCCAAATCGACGCTGAACGCCGGGCGAACCGGCGAAATCGACAGGCACAAAAAAACCCGGTCGGACCGTGCCGCCGGGCGGTCGCTCTTTAGCTCCTTTTTTATCGTGGCGGCAAGCGGCGTCAAATGACCACGTACTACAGTTGTGGCTGAAGGGTAGCCCGAGCGATTCGATGCGTCAACACAGGGCGGGGCCGGCTCCGCGTCAACAGGGCGGTGGTGGGGGCGCGCAGGGTACAGGGGTGGCCGGGAATGAGCCGGCGAGCCGCAGAGCGATGTGGGTTTTGCCCCGATCCGCAGGGACGCCTACGGCCACCCGCCGCAGGCGGAATACCGGGCGGCGCAGAGAGGGCTCGCACGGGGTCGGCACCAGGCGAACGAACGGGCGGCTGCCGGCGAACCGACGGCGAACGGCTGGCGAGCGGGCGGGTGGCGAACCGCCGGCGGGCGGGTGGCAGGCGGGCGTGTGGCCGGCGGGCTCCCGGCGGGCGGCTGGCGAGCGGGCGGGCTCCCGGCGGGCGGCCGAGGCGAGCCTCACCCCGGATTTTCACTGGATCTCGGGCGGCGAAAACTCGAGATCGATTGTACTTCCGCCCTCGGGCGGACGTACGCTCATTCGATTTCGGCCGATGAGCCTATGCCGAGATCGAGTTAGAATCCGCGCTGCGCGGACTTTGGGTGGATCTCGTCGTTCCTTTCCGCCCGAGATCGAGTGATCGTCCGAGGGGGGTGAAGTCGCGATTCGCCCGGATTTTGAGTCGACCTCGACTTTCTGGCGCCCGAGATCGAGTGATCGTCCGGGTGGGCAAAGAGCGTGGCGGAAATGGCGGCCCGCGCATACTCGGCTCAGCCCGAGTATTCCGCCTGCGGCGGGTGGCCGTGGGCGTCCCGGCGGCTTAGGGCGGAATCCACATCGCTGAACGGCACAAAATGCTCAATTGTGGCCTAGGCGGCGGCACTGGATGCTCAATCGCGGCCTAGCAGGCGGCACGGGATGCTCAATCGCGCCCGAAAAATCACGATTGCGGTCTGGAGCCGCCACTTCGTCGGGACGGGCCCGCGCTTGCGGTCTGAAGCCGCAGGTCGCCTCGATCGGCGACACGCTTCCGCGGGTGATGGGTAATGCCCGTGAAGCGGACCGTTGGCAGTTCGCCAGTCACAGTCCCACCACGAAAAATCCATGCCGGAATCCATCTACCGCCGCGCCTTCGATGCTGGCGTCGACTTCCGCACCTTTCTCGAGCAGGCCGAGGAGCACCGCGTGCTTTGGCACTCCGTGACCGAACGGCTCCACCTCGAGCCGGAGCATGTGGAGCGCGCGCGGGCCTGCACGGCGCCGCTTCGCCTCGTGGCGCTCGCTGACGATTGGTGCGGCGATGCGATCAACACGCTACCAGTCGTCGCGGCGGTGTCCGAGGCGGCCCCGGGGGCACAGCTGCGGATCGTTCCCCGGGATGAGTGGCCCGAGTTGATGGACTTGCACCTGACCAACGGGGCGCGATCGATTCCGATGGTGGCCGTGACGGACCCCACAGGTCGGTGCGTCGGTGCTTGGGGCCCGAGGCCGACAGAACTCCAGGAATGGTTCGAGCAGACGGGGCGCGACCTCGAGTTTGACGAGCGCTACCGGGAGTTGCGGCGTTGGTACGCGCGCGATCGGGGGGCGACGACGGCACTCGAGATGATCGAGTTGCTCGAGCAGGCGGGGGGGACCGGGCGCAGCTAACTGCCAGCAGCTAACCGCCAGGCGTCGACGACGACCGCCAGGCGTTGACAGCGACCGCCTGTCGCTCACGGCGGCCGCCAGCCGCTGACGACCAACGGCTTTCCGCCAGCCGCCAGCCGCCAACCGCCCGCCATCCACCACCCACCACCAGCAGCCTGCC
>CALGAS010000567.1 GCA_937959175.1 uncultured bacterium
ACGAGCCCGACGTCGCCCTGGGCGAGATAGCGGACCCCGCCGTGGACGAGCTTTGTTGCCCGACTGGAGGTGCCCTTGGCGAAGTCTTCCGCCTCCAGGAGGACGACCGAAAAGCCACGGGCGGCGGCATCGAGGGCGACGCCCAGGCCGGTCGCCCCGCCCCCGATCACGACGAGATCCCAGGGGCTGTCAGCGGCAGCCCGGGCCGAGATCGCGGCGAAGGAATCGGGACGGGTCATGGCGTGCGGGACGTTGAGTGTGCATTGTCCATCCGTCATTCGCCAATCCCGGCATCGGCCAACCCCGACGGCGGGTGCCACGTTGGCGGCGGACTATACTTCGGGTTTTCTGTGCGCAGGGAAGTCGCCTGATGAGCGTTTTGATTGCTGCCTGCCTTGTCCTCGCTCTGGCGGTGCCCGCCCCGGCCGACCCCAGCGATGCCGACGTGCCGCGATCGCGGGCGATCCTCGACGGCTGGCAGGCGGAGGCAGCTGAGCCGGGCGAGCGGCTCCTCCACATCATCGCCTGGCGGGCCAACGACCGCGACTTCCCAGCCGACCAGCAGCCACGGCTCGACCGGATGATGAGTCACATCGAGGCCTTCTATCGCCGCGAGATGGATCGGCACGGCTTCGGACCGCGGTCGATCACGCTCGACCGCGACGCCGATGGGAAGCTCGTTGTCCACGAGGTGACCGGCGAAGCAGCCTGGACCGACTACAAGGGTTCAGACGGCAATCGGATTCGGGATGAGTGCAAGCCGGTCCTGCGAGAGAAAGGTATCGACCTCGATCGCGAGACGGTGATGATCTTCACGAATCTCGCCGAATGGGATCCGGAGAAGCTCTCTTTTCGTCACAAGAGCCCCTACTATGCCAGCGGCGACTGGCGGCGGGGCACCGCCTGGCAGCTCGACAGCCCCGAACTCGACGCGGCCAACCTCCCGCTCACCGAGCCGCTGATCCGGGATGGCCAGTACGGCCGAATCTCGCTCGGCAAGCACAACTCGATCTTCGTCGGCGGGATCGCCCATGAGCTGGGCCACGCCCTGGGGCTGCCCCACTGCCGGGAGCGGGCAGACGAGGCGGCCCGCGGCACCGCCCTGATGGGCAGCGGCAACCAGACCTACGGCGATGAGGAGCGGGGAGAGGGCAAGGGCTCCTTTCTGACGCTCGCCCATGCCCTCCGGCTGGCATCGCATCCGCAGTTCAGCGGCTCGATCAAGGGGCTGGGGGCGCCCGGCACGGCGACGTTCGAGGAACTCTCCGTGGCGGTCACCGACGACGGGAAGGCCTTTCGGGTCGAAGGCCGCGTCTCGGGCAGCCCGCCCGTCTATGCCATCGTCGGTTATCTCGACTCAGAGGGAGGCAGCGACTACGACGCCCGCACGGTCTCGGCGACGCCCGACGCCGAGGGGCGGTTTACCCTTGAATGCACGCCCCTCGTGCCGGGCAAGGCCGGGGAGTGTCGGCTCTTGGCCCTTCATGCCAACGGGGCGACGAGCGGCCTCGCGCAACCCTACCGGGTCACCAAGGATGGCCGCGTCGACATTGAGACGATGCAGGTGATGCTGGAGCTCGATACGTTCCTCGACACCCTGGCCGCCAAGGGGCCGGAGGCGGCCCGGAGCGTCGCGCCGGCTCAAGGCCCCGCCGCTCGGTATGCCGCGGCGGTGCTCGCCGGCCGCGGTGGCAGCGTTGCCAGCCAGGATCCGGCTACCGTTCCCGAAGCCGAGACCAGGCTGCCGCTGTCACACGCCAAGCCGGTCGAGGCCCGGGTGGGCTGGCTCAGTCCGGCCTACGATCACCTGCCCCGCCGCGAGGCCGTGATCGAGTCGGCCGGGACGTTCTACGAAACCGGCATCTATGCCCATGCCCCCGCGGTCCACCGCTACGACCTGGCCGGCCGCTGGAAGCGGCTCACCGGCGGGTGCGGCCTGCCGACCCAGCGAGGCGGATCGGTCGTGTTCGTGATCCGGGCGGATGGCCGGGAGGTGTTTCGCTCGCCGCGGCTCCAGCCGGGGCGGTCCGTGACCTACGACGTGCCGCTCGATGGCGTAACGACGCTCGAGCTCGTCACCGAAGATGGCGGTGACGGCAACGGCAGCGATTGGGGCGTGTGGCTGGGGCCCGAGCTGTCGCGGTGAGAGGTCGAGCGGGAATCGGGAGCGGGATAGCCCAACGGCCCGCCGTCCCCCCGGCTCGCGCCGGGGGGCTTCTATGGAAAAGGGGACTGGCTCCGAGCGAAGCGAGGTGCCTGTACCCTTTTCCAGCCCGAAGACACGAAAAGGGGACTGGCTCCGAGCGAAGCGAGGTGCCTGTACCCTTTTCCAGCCCG
>CALGAS010000568.1 GCA_937959175.1 uncultured bacterium
ATCCCAGTTTCCGGAAGCCCGCGCAACCGCTCACCACCAACCCGCCCAATCCGCGATCACCACCAACCAACCCCGGCACTTGTACCGGCGGGACGGCGGGCTGTTGGGCGATCCCGGTCCCCGCAAGCCCAAGCAACCGTTCACCATCACAGCGGTGCCCGAAACCGAGCATGCTTCGCGTTGGCCGTGCCTCTGTGTCGTGGTAGAAACTCAACCGAACGGGGACGGCCCGGCAAGCCGGCCATTCGGTGCGTCGGGAACAGAGCGTTGTCCGCGAACCTTCGGGAGACCGTTGTCATGCAGCGTGCAGCCACCGTACAGAGCCGGCGGGGCTTTCTCCGAACGGGCCTCGCCACAGGTGCCGCTGTCGCCGCTCCCACGGTGATTCCCGGCTCGGCCCTCGGCCTCGACGGCAGCCTGCCGCCGAGCGAGCGGATCGTCGTCGGCGGGATCGGGATCGGCCGCCGCGGCGAATACGACCTCGGCTGCTTTCTCGAACAGCCCGACGTGCGGTTCGCCGCGGTCTGCGACGTCAAGGAACGGCGGCGGAACCACATCAAGAACCGGATCGACAAGCACCATGGCACGACGGCCTGCGCCACCTATCGTGACTTCCGCGAGCTGCTCGATCGCGACGACATCGACGCCGTCCTGATCGCGACAGGCCCCAACTGGCACGGGCTAATGGCGATGCTCGCGGCCCAGGCCGGCAAGGACATTTACTGCGAGAAGCCCTGCACGAAGAACATCGTCGAGACGCTCGCCCATCGCGACACGATGCACCGCTGCGGGACGGTCTTCCAGGCGGGCACCCAGCGGCGAAACCTGCCCCACTTCGCCTTCGCCTGCGAGCTCGCCCGCTCCGGCCGGCTCGGCACGCTCTCCCGGGTCTACGCCCATCCGATGGGTATGCGGGCCAAGACGAGCGGCTGGCTGCCGGCCGAGCCCGCGCCCGACGCCCTGGTCGACGACTGGGACATGTATCTCGGCCCGGCGGCCTGGCGACCCTTCAACGCCCGCACCCTCGCCGACGGCTTCAACTTCGAGAAGGGGGGCGGGCTCGTCGGCGGCGGCGTGCTCGAGTGGGGCTCGCACTGCGTCGACCTCTGCCAGTGGGCCGTCAACGACTGCCCGCCGCCGGTCGACTACGCGGCCCCCGCGGACGGCCAACTCGTCTGTCGCTATGCCGACGGCGTCGAGTTGGTCTTCCGGGAGCGTGGCTGGATTCCGCTGGGGTCCTGCCCGGTCCGCTTCGAGGGGAGCGAGGGCTGGGTGGAGGCGGGCGACAGCGGCAAGATGGTGCTCTCTTCTCCGGAGCTGCTCGCGGGCCGGAAGGTCGAGGAGATCGGCGGCTACCCGGCCACCTTTCATGTCCGCGACTTCCTCGACTGCGTCAAGACCCGGGGCAAGCCCAAGGGCAACGCCGTGGCCGCCTGCAATGCCCACCTCGCCTGCCACGCGGCCAACATCGCGATCTATCTCGACAGGCCGGTGAAGCTCGACCTCGAGACCTTCACCTTCATCGATGACGAAGCGGCCAACCGGCTGCGGTCGGAAGCCCGGCGGGAGCCGTGGCACGCGTGATCCGGACCATCAGAAGGCACGAGGCGGTGACCATGACGGCGATGACGAGGCGATGGCTGGCGGTGTTCGCGGCGGCCCTGACGGCCTTCCCTGCGGCGGCCGCTCCCGGGCCGACGGCGAGCGAGGCGGAGCTTCTCGCCGTCCTCCGCAGTGACTCAGCCGAGGCCGACAAGGCAATCACCTGCAAGTTTCTGGCGGTCAACGGCTCGCCGGCGGCCGTCGACGACTTGGCCGGGCTGCTGCCCAACCCGCGGCTCGCCTCCTGGGCCCGGATCGCCCTGGAGGCGATTCCCGGGGACGAAGCGTCGGCCGCGCTTCGGTCAGCGGCCGGCACGCTCAAGGGCCGGCTGCTCTCCGGCGTGCTTACGTCGCTGGGCGTCCGCCGGGACGCCGCGGCCGTGCCGCTCCTGGCCGGCCAGCTCGCCGCCGACGATGCCGAGGTGGCCGCCGCGGCGGCCTGGTCGCTCGGCCAGATCGCCACGCCGGAGGCGGGCCTGTTCCTGGCAGGGGCCATCGAAACCGCCCTCTCGCCGGAGCGGCTCGACGCCCTCGCCCGGGCGGCGGTGCTGGCCGCCGCCAACCTCCAGGCGGCCGGCCGCAGCGATGAGGCCGTGGCCCTCTACGGGGTCGTGCGGGGGGCCGAGGTCTCCGAGCAACGGCGGGCCGAGGCGGTCCGCGGCACGATCATCGCCAAGGGACCTGGCGGGGTGCCCTTGCTGGTGGAGACGCTCCGCTCTCCGATCAGGCGGCTTGCCAACATGGCGATCTTCACGGCCCGCGATCTCGGGCGGGGCGAGCAGCCCGATCCGACCCTCGCGGCCGCCGTCGATGCCGCGCTGCTCACCGAGCTCGACCTGGCCGCTGCCGAAGGAGAGCTGGGCCGGGCCGCAGTCCTGATCGACGTGCTCGCCGAACGCAATGCGGGGGATGCGAGCGAGCCGGTCTTGGCGGGGCTCTCGCAGGCGGCCGGCGCGGCCGCCAAGCCGGTGCGGCTGGCGGCGATCGAGGCGCTTGGCCGGATCGGCGACGCGGCGGCGGTCGAGCCGCTCCTGGCAGTGGTGGCCGACGAGGACGTCGGCATCGCCGACACCGCCCGGGCGGCGGTAGCTGCCCTTTCCGGCGAGGCCGTCGATCGGGCGATCGTCAGGCGGCTGGAGGGAGCCGATGCCGCCACGCTCCCGGCCATCGTGGAGCTGATCGGGCTGCGGCGAATCGCCGCCGTCGCCGAACTGCTGCCGCTCCTCGAGCATCCCGACGCCCGGGTTCGCACCGCGGCGGTCGCGGCGCTCGGGCCGACCGTCGATCTCGAGAATCTCGACGTGCTCATCGCCGCCGCGACCGCTCCCCAGAGCGACGCCGAGGGGGAGGCTGCCCGTCTGGCCCTTCGCGAGGCGAGCGTGCGGATGCCCGATCGGGAGGCCTGCGCGGCCACGCTGGCCGCGGCCCTCGAGACGCTGCCGGTGGACGCCAAGGTGATGCTGCTCGAGGTGATCGCTAACGTGGGCGGCGGGAAGGCCCTGGAGACGATGGCGGCTGCGGGCCGCTCGGGCGAGGCCGCCCTCGAGGATGCCGCGACCCGGCTGCTCGGCACCTGGATGACCGCCGACGCGGCTCCGGTTCTGCTCGAGATCGCCACGGCCGAGCCGGGCGGGAAGTTCAAGACCAGGGCCCTGCGGGGCTACCTGCGGATCGCCCGGCAGTTCGTGCTGCCCGACGCCGAGCGGGCGGCGATGTGCCGTCGGGCGCTTGCCGCCGCGACCGAGGCGGCCGAACGCGAGGCGGTGCTTGTGATCCTCGTTCGCTACCCAAGCGAGGCAACGCTCGCGGTCGCCGAGGAAGCGAAGGCCACGCCGGGCCTCGAGGAGGCTGCCGCGAAGGCTGCCGACGAGATTCGCGGCAAGCTCCAGCCGGCCACGAAAGCGGGATGAGGTTACTGATGAAGCGGCTCAGTCTCAGGTGCTCGCTCAGGTGCTCGACGCCTCCGGCCATCCGCCGGCAGCCTCCCGCACCGCAAGCCAATCCGGCAAGGGGATTGCGCAGCGGAGGGCGGAAGCCGGAGGAGCCTTGGAGAGTTCGCTGCGTTGACGCGGCGGCGGCGTCGGAGGTCGGGCGAACTCTCCACAGCGACGGAGGCTTTCGGCCTCCGCTGCGTGGTCGGTTCGAGGCTTCGGTGATGGGGCTGGTCGCCTTCTGCCTCGGCGGGGCGGTTGCCTCGGGCCACGCTGCCGAGGTGAGCTTCAAGAAGCAGGTGATCAGCGAGCGGTTCGTCGCCGAGGGCTGCGCCGTCGCCGACTTCGATCGGGACGGCCACGTCGACATCGCCGCCGGCAACTCGCTCTGGCACGGGCCCGAGTTCACCCGCCGCACCGAATACACGCCGCCGCGGGAGAACCCGGGCGGCCCGGCCAAGACGCCCTACGATCCGGCCCGGGGCTACTCCAACTACTTTCTGATGTTCGCCCACGACTTCACCGCCGACGGCTGGCCCGACATCCTCGTCTACGACCTGCCGGGCGAGCCGGCCGTCGTCTTCGTGAACCCCGGTGAGGCCGGCGGGCCATGGCCGCGGCATGCCATCTTCGCCGTGGCCGACGGCGAGTCGCCCGGCCTCGTCGACATCGACGGCGACGGCCGGCCGGAGCTCTTCTGCCAGTCGAGCGGCCCGGAACTCGGCGGCCGCCTCGGCTTCGCCGCGATTGACTGGGATGATCCGCTGGCGAAGGCCCGCTTCCGGCCGATCACGCCCCGCAGCCCGGAAAACGACAAAAAGTATTTCCGCTACACCCACGGCGCGGGTGCCGGCGACCTCAACGGCGACGGCCGGATCGACATCCTCTCCAAGGACGGCTGGTTCGAGCAGCCGGCGACCACCGCCCCGGACTTCATCTGGCCCTTCCACCCCGTGGCCTTCGGGCCGGCCGGAGCCCGCGGCGGCGCCCAGATGCTCGTCTTCGACGTCAATGGCGACGGCCGCAACGACGTCGTCACCAGCTACGACGCCCACGGCTACGGAATCGGCTGGTTTGAGCAGCAGCCCGATGGATCGTTCGTCGAGCACCGGTTCGTCGGGGCGACGCCGGCCGAAAGCCCCCAGGGCGTCTGCTTCAGCCAGCCGCACGCCCTGGCCGCCGCCGACATCGACGGCGACGGGCTGACCGACGTCGTGACCGGCAAGCGCCGCTGGGCCCACGGGCCGGCGGGCGATCCCGAGCCCAACGCCGCGCCGGTGCTCTACTGGTTCCGGCTGGTCCGGGACGGCAGCGGCGGGGCGACCTTCGAGCCGCAGCTCGTCGACGACGACAGCGGCGTCGGCACCCAGGTGACCGTGGCCGACCTCAACAGCGACGGCAAGCCCGACATCGCCGTGGCCAACAAACGCGGCGTGTTCGCGTTCCGGCAGCGATAGGGGCGGGTTTGCCGCGCGCAGGCTCGGGGTGAGCCCGTGCCGTCTCGCCGGACGCTTGCTGCGGCCATCCATGGCCTTCGCTTCGCTCGGAGAACTCCTCGCTTCGCCATCC
>CALGAS010000569.1 GCA_937959175.1 uncultured bacterium
GGCTGCCGGCCCCGCTCTTGGTGAGCGTCCCGCCGCCGCCGCCGGCCGCATCGGCGATCACGCCGGCGTAGGAGAGTGTGGCAAACTCCGCGACGTCGATCCCGCCACCCGCGGAGCCCACCCCGATGCCGCGATTGGCCTCGAGCGTGAGAAAGAAGGGCACGCCGAGCGTGCCGCCGTCGAGGACGACGTTGTCCACCGTGGCGGTGGTCGGCACCGCCCCGAGGTCGGCGTCGGTGTCGATTTCGAACGTGCCGCCGGTGATCCGGGTGCCGCCGGTGGCGATCGAGATTCCGGAGAAAGTGAGCGTGCCCGGGCCGGCCTGTTCGAAGACGCCCTCACCTTCGATCGTGCCGGCGAAGTCGTAGCTGTCGGAGCGGCTGACGGCGAGGGTGCTCCCGGCATCGACGATCACGGCACCGGCGAGCGAGCCAGTCGTGCCGCCGTTGCCGACCTGAAGACGGCCGGCGGTGATCCCGGTGCCGCCGGCGAAGGTGTTGTCGGCGGTGAGGGTGAGCGTGGCGGGGCCGCCCTGGATCAGCACGCCCTCACCGCTGATCACGCCGGCGAGCTCCTGGTCGACCGAGGTGGTGAAGGCCAGCGCCGTGTTGGCAGCCACAGTTATCTGACCGGCGTACTGGCCCCCGGCTCCACCGAGGCTGCCGGCCCCGCCGATCTCGAGCGTGCCTGCGGCGACGCTGATGTCACCGCTGAAGTCGTTGACACCCGTCAGGATCGCCCGAGCCCCGCTCACCTTGGTCAGCCCGCCGCTGCCGGTGAAGGTCGAGGCGAAGGTGTAGGTGCTGCCTGTCGAGCCGTCGAGGCGGCCGCCGCCGGCCCCGAGCGTGATCGTCCGGCTGGCGGCGAGGGTCGAGCCGCTCGCGATGAAGTAAATGCCGCCGCCGTCGAGGGTCATGCCGACATCGGCGGCGCCGACGCTTGAGTCGCCGTTGAGGCCGACGTTGCCGGACGTGATCAGCCAGTCGCCGCTGAAGCCGGTGTTGTCGCCGCTGAAGAGAGCGTTGCCTCCCGTGGTCGAACGGACCAGCGTGCCCGCGCCGGTAATCGCCGAGCTGACCGTGCCGTCCTTGGCCCACTCAAAGGTCGCCCCGGCGGCCACGTCAAGCGGCCGGCCGCCGCCGATGCTGCCGCCCCCCGAGACGGTCAGGGTGCCGGCGGTGACAGTCGTGGCGTTGATCGAGCTGGCCCCGGTGAGCGTCAGCCGGCCGGTGCCGGCCTTCTCGAGATTGATCGCCCGGACGCCGAGATTGTTGCTGACGATCCGACCCTGGTAGGTCGTGTCGCTGTCCTGATCGACCAGCACGGTCCGAATGCTGCTGGGTCCCCAGTCGCTGCGGAAGTCGCCGAAGCCGGT
Source organism: uncultured bacterium (assembly GCA_937959175.1). Classification (GTDB taxonomy): domain Bacteria; phylum Planctomycetota; class Planctomycetia; order Pirellulales; family UBA1268; genus QWPN01. The sequence continues at coordinate 1,376 of CALGAS010000569.1, forward strand.
CAAGGAACTGAGCGTGAGTTTCGGCTTGGTGGTGCCGTCGCCCCAGCCGTCGGTGACGATGAAGTCGCCGCGGTCTTCGAGGGAGGCGCCGGTGTCGAGGGCGAAGGCGCCGGTCTGACTGACTGTCGCCCCGCCGAAGGCCAGCCAGTTGTTGGAAAAGGATCCCGCTGCTGCCGAGCCGCCCCGCAGGGCCAGTGTGCCGGTGAAGGAGACCTCGCCCATCCCGGTCCAGTTTTGGGTGGTGCTGTTATTGAGTGTGAAGCTCGTCGAGCCGGCCAGCGGGCCGTTGAGATCGAGCGTGCCGGTCGCTGCGTAGGTGAGACCGACGCTGCTGCCAGTGTCGAGGCCGGCCGAGCCCAGCGTGAAGGTGTTGGCACCGGTGATCGTGACATCGCCCGCCGGATCGGCCAGTCGGAGGCCCTGCCAGGAGAGGTTGCCGCCGAGTTCGACGCTGGTGGCCGCCGTCACGCTGTTGTCCCAGAGGCCGACGTCCCCGGTTCCAGGGGCAACGCCCAGCGTCCAGCTTGCCGGATCGGCAAGCGGCGTCTCGTTGTCGGCCTTGACGACATCGGCCGCTCGCGTGGCCGGCAACCCGATGACCAGGGCCAGCCCGAGAGCGACCAGTCCTCCGCCAGCGCAAACCCACGCACGTCGCATGCTCATCACCGTCTCCCCCGCCTCAAGGTGGCAGCCCGGCTCCCCAGCGGGACAGCCAAGCCAGAATCCATCCGCCGCTGCCAGACCAGCGACTCTCCCAGCAGTTTCGGGGATGCGGCCTGTTATTGCAAGGTGCCGGGAGGGACCGACTCCTCAGCCCCGGCGAACCTGCCGTCGCCACATGGCAGCGGCGGCAGTGGTGGCACCGACGGCCCAGAGGAGCGTCGGCTCCGGCACGCTGACCGCCGCAGCAGTACCGCCGCCGGTCACCGACGCGTAACTCCCCCCCACCCGCAGCTCGTCGAACGACCAGACGGCGCTGCTCCCAGCGGTGATCAGCAGCCTGTCGAGCAGGCTCGTCTCATCGGTGTCGAGGTTACCCACCAGCGTCCAGGCGAGGTCGTTGTCAAGGGCGGGGATCGTCTCACCCGCCCCAAAGGCCTTGAAGAAGACCTGGTCGAAGATATCCCCGCCGGCTCCGCCGGCCCGGCTCTCGATCTTGAACAGCAGGAGGCTCGTCGCCGTCGTGTCGAAGGCGTCGGCCTCGGTCTGCAGCCCGCCCCCCGGCCCGGTCAGGAAAAACGACTCGTCATCGCCGATCCCGAAGGCCGCCCGGGCCGTGCCAGCCGCATCGAGGAACCGGACCTCGAAGGCTTCCCCGCTGGCATCATCCGGCCCGCTATCGGCGGCCCGGCTGACCAACAGCGACGCGTAGTACCTGGCATTGGCATCGAGATCGAGGCCGACCCCCAGGCCGCGGGCCAGGCTGCCGCCGGCCGAGAGCCGGGCATGGTTGCCCTCGCCGGGCAACGCCAGGCCGGCGTGCTCGAGATTGCCGGCGACGATCTCGACCGCCGCCGCCCCGGGCCCAGCGGTCAGGTCGGTGGCCGTCGCGTGCCAGGCGCTATTGAAGCCGTTGCCACCGTTGCCATAGCCGCTCGTCGCCGGCGCGACCGAGAGCGAGGCCCGGGCCGTGGTCGTGTCGCCTGGGCTGGGCGAGCGGGCAAAGGCCAGCAGGTATCGGCTCTCGGCGAGCAGGCTCGTGGCGCCGTCGGCAAAGGTCCAGCGGGTAAAGCCGCTGTCGGTCGGGGAGAGCGACGCGGCTGTCACCGACGAGCCCAGGAAGCTGGCCGGATCGATGCCGTCGGAGAGCTCGGTATCGGCATAGAGATGGAGATAGAGATCACCGGCTGAGCCATTGGGGGCCCGCTGGATCGTGATCTCCGTCACCGGCCCCGCCTCGGGGCCCGTCGTGAAGACTTGGCCGAGAATGCCGTTGGCCTGGTCATTCCGTGTCACGCCGGCATCGATCGCGGACGGCTCGGCGGCCGGCGAGCCCAATCCGACAGAAAAGATCAAATCAAGGTCGGTGCGGGAGGAGAAGTCCACCGGGGCGTAGCCACCGAGGTAGTCGAGGCCGGGAGGCGGGTCGCGGGTCGTGTCGAGCGTACGGCCGGCGGTGTAGGCGAAGCCCTCGTGGGCGACGAGGCCGAGCGATTCGGGAGCCGGCTCGAGGAAGGTGTCGTTGAAGCGGGTGTAGACGATGCCGCCATAGGCGGTCGTGTCACCGGTCTCCCAGAGCACGCCGACTTCCTCACTGTCGATCGCCGCTAAGTCGGAATAGGCGGCGTAGCCGTTGAAGAGCCGCCGGTTGTTGCCAAAGCCCGGGCCTCCGGGTGAGGTCTCGTCGGTCGCGACCATGATGTCGAGATTGGTCCGGGCACCCGCCCCGCCGCCGGCCGGCTTCGTGTGCAACAGGAGGCTCCGCCGCTCCCCGTCAGGGCCGCTCGGCTCGAACCGTTCGATTGCCTCCATCACGCGGGTCGAGGTGAAGCCGGTGAACGACGGCTGCCAGGAGGCACCCTCGTCGTAGCTGAAGGCGAAGACCCGGTTGTTGCCGCCGTTCTGCCGGGCGGTCATCAGCAGCCGGCCGTCGGTCAGCTCGGTGATCTGGGCCTCGTTGGTGGCGGCATCGACCAGCTCCCCGGCATACCAACTGCCCCCCTGGTCGTCGCTGTACATTGCAAACGACTTCGAGACGACCCGCGGGATGATCTCGGTCGCCGGGATCAGGAGCCGGCCGTTGGCCAGTTGGGTGGCGCTGCCGAGGTTGGGATAGAAGTCTTCGTATTGCGGCAGCGTGATCCGGCGGGGATCCGCCCAGGTGACACCGTTGTCGTCGCTGAAGTGGGCCCAGGTCTGCATGTCGTCGACGCCCGCTTCGACGCTGGCCGCCGGGAGGGCGTCGGGCAGCCGCATATTCATCACCCAGAGCCGGCCGTTGCGGCGGTCGACAAACGAGACCGAGTTGGACGACGAGGCGCGGTTGGTCGGCACGCCGGCGTCGTTGAAGGTCGTCTCGGGGTGCCGGTCGAGGAGCCTGCCCTCCGACCAGGTGCGGCCGCCGTCGGTGCTCCGCTTGTAGACCAGGTCGATGTGGGTGCCGCCGGGATCGGCCGAGTTGGAGAGCCGCGCCTCGGCCACGGCAATCAGCGTGCCGTCGTTAGTCCGGGCGATGTTGGGGATTCGGAAGGTGTTGTAGGCGAGGCCCTCGATCGACTCCCCGTTGACGAAGACATCGTGGTGCTCGAGGACGACGTCACCGGCACGGGCGACCTGACCGCCACCCGCCGCCAGGAGCAGGCACAGCATCAGCCGGCAGACCGCACCTAGCCCGCGGCGGCAGAAACTGTCGGTGCAGGCGGCCATCGATACGCTGTGCATTTTTTCAGCCGAACGACACCGCCAAGGTTCTCTTTCGGCGATCTAACGCCGCCGGTGTCGAACCGCTGCAAAGAGCCCGGCCGCTGCGGCGACCAACGCGATGGCGGTCGGCTCCGGGACGACCGAAAACTCGGTCACCTGGCCGTTGACCGTCCCGCCAACGAAGTCTGCCGTCTCGGCAACCGTCGCAAGGTTTACCGACAGCCCGGCATCGAAGTTTGCGAGCGAAAAGTAGCCCTGGCCATTGAAGGTGCGGTCGGTGCCGGTTCCGTCGCCCTTGACCCAATAGGCAAAGGTGCCGTTTTCAACCGATGAGGTGAAATCGCTGGCGAGATCAGTGAAAAAGC
>CALGAS010000570.1 GCA_937959175.1 uncultured bacterium
ATTTCCTCCTCCTACGCAGCAGGTCAAGGATTGGGTCGGACGGCTGGCGTGGCAGCCTCCGGCGGCAGCGTCCAGTCGATCGGGGTCTTCTGCCGGACGAGAGCCTGGACCTCCTCGATCGCCTCCAAAGCCTGCCGCGACGAGCGGCCGGTCGCCGCCATGTGGGCCGCCGCCACGCCGGCCGCCGTGCCCGTCGACCACTCGATCGGATGGAGCCGGGTCGCGGAGTTGGCCAGGAACGACTGGGCCATCGTCTTGCCGGCTGTCAGCAGGTTGCCGAGTTCCCGGTGGGTGAGGGCCCGAAACGGAATGCAGAAGGGCAGCGTGTCGTGGGCCGAGACCACGTAGGCGGGCATCTGGCAGCCCGAGATCGGATGGACGTCGGCCGGATAGGCCCCCAGGGCGACCCGATCGGGAAAAACCGTGCCGGTCGCTGCCCCCGCCGGGCCTGTCAGGTCGGCAAAGCGAAGCACGAAGCCATCGAGGCCGATCGCCCGACGGGTGTCGCGGATGTAGGGCAGCTTGGCCAGGCCGTGGCCGGTGCCGAGCACGGCGGGAGCCAACGCGATCCGGGCCGGGTCGATGCCCTCCGGGGCCTGCCGGCGAAACCACTGATGCCAGGCATAGGCCCGATCCTCCGCTCCGGCGAGCGCCTCGAGGTCGAGGCCCCCCTGCCAGTCGGCCCGCTGCCGGTCGGCCTCCCGGCGGGAGAGGAAGAGATAGCGGAAGGGATAGTCGTTGCCCCCGTCGCCCTGCGACTCGGAGTAGCCCCAGTTCTGGAGGCAGATGTCGCCGGCAGCCGGCTTGCCGCGGCCGCGGATTCGCCGGTAGGTCCAGATCTTCTCCCAGGCATCGGGCCTGTCGGAGTAGGAGCCGTAGCCGAGCCGATCGGCCATGACTTCACGATCGGGTTCTTTGACCGGCTCGGGGTGGAGTTCCTGGGCGAAGCAGTAGACGGTCGCCTGCCCGCAGGTGTCCGCGCAGTCGAGGCTGTCGGGGGCCGCCTCGACGCCCTGCAGATAGGGCAATCCCGAGAGCGCCAGTACCTCCCCCCACTCGGTCGCCTCGATAAAGATGGTCTGGCCTGTGCTCCCCTGCTCGTCGTTCTCGGCCCGGGAGCGAGCCTCAAACCGAATGACCTGCTTTGTGAACCGCGGGGAGTCTTCCGGCGAATACCAGTCGGCCAGATCGGCCGATGGGAGCCGGTCGTAGCCACCGTCGGGCACGCCTGGCCGCGGGGTGCGGGCGATGCAGGTGATCGACCGGATCGCGTCGTCAGCTTCGTTGAGTTCCACATCTTTGACCACCGTGTCGAGGAAGACGACCAGGTTGTCAGCGACCGATTCTTCCAGCGGCCGCAGCTGCCGCTCGACGAAGGCGTCGGGGCAGAAGCAGAACCGGCTCACCCAGCAGTTGCCGCGGTCCTCGATCGCCTGAAGCAGCTCGAGGAAGTTCGGCGTGATGTTGGCCGGCAGACGAGCCACCTTCGAGACGCTGTAGGGCTTGCCCGATGGATCGGCCGGCTTGATCGAGTGCCAGGCCTCGTCCACCGCCGGCACGCCGCTGGAGGTCAACTGCCCGCCAACCCAGTCGGTCGGCTCAATCAGGGCCGTCCGGGCCCCGCTTTCGGCCGCGGCGATCGCCGCAGCAAAGGCCGCGGTGCTGCCGCCAGCGATGACGACATCGAAATCGGCGTGAACGACCCTCTCCGCTTCAGCCGCCTGAGAAGGTCGGCCGGCCGAGGACACGCCGACCCCACCGATGGCCAGCCACCCGGCGAGCCACAGTCGCACCGCCTGACGAGCGGAATACCCCACGAAAAAGCCTCCCCGAGGTTGAACCCCAACGAAACGGTACCACGACGGTCTACTTCCCAGCCGCTTTCCCAAGCGCAACGCCGGCGTTGATGGCCGCAGCCAGGCACCCCGATACGTCTCACCAGATTGGTGCCTGTTTTCACTCCAAATGGGAAACGCTTTTCACGCAAACAGTGAAACAAGCGGCCGCGTGTTCGCCTCAGAATAATAAAAACTGCCGAAGCGTGCGAATACCGGGGAAAAACAGATTTCCACCGATTTCGGCACGCCTTTTGCTTTCCTTCCAGCAGACGGGGGCGGACGAACCGCCACGGCCTGATTCCAACGTTTGCACGTTTTTGAAAGGGAGAGCTCATGAGTATCGCGTCTCGCGTTTTCGCAGCATCGAGGGCCCGCAGCGGGCTCGCTGCTATGGCCGTCGCCGCCTGCCTGGTCGCCACTGCGGCCCAGGCCCAATCGACCTCGGTCTACTACAACGAAGTTGCCCGGTTCACGCTCTCGGCGGGTCGGCCCGTCGAGTTCGGCTCCAATCCCTCGGCGATCGCCTGGGATGGGGCCAAGATGTATATCGCCGGCCTCAACAACACCGGGGCTGCTGCCTCGGTCGGCATCGTCGAGGTGACCAACGCCTCCTCGACCGGCATCAACGCGGCCACCTTCGGCACCGTCTTCGGCGAGCGTCCCTCGACCGGCAGCACCCGCGGCTTCTCGGGCCTCGACATCTCCGGCTCGACGATCGCGGCCGCCTACGACGCAGGGAGCGCCTCGACCGACGGCATCGCCGCCTACGACACCGCCGGCACCCAACTCTGGGGCATCACCGCCCGCGGCGGAAGCGGCGTCGCCTTCGACCCCGGCTTCAACACGCCCCCGATCCAGGGCAACGGCGTCGCCTGGACGACCTTCGGCTCGGGCCGCCGGGCCCTCCAGGACGCGGCCAGCGGTGCCAACATCTACACCACCAGCGACGGCATGATCATCAACACCGCCTCGGGTGACACGGGCAGCGGCACCTTCTGGCGGGACATGGCCTTCGATCCCCAGACGGGCAGCATGTATCCGCGACGGTCGAACGGCATCTTCAAAGAGACCCGGACCGGAGCCAACTCCGTCAGCCCGATCCAGGAAGTCGTAGCGGCCCAGGCAAGTGCCAACTTCGTCAGCGGTCAGAACATCGCCTTCATGGGGCAAAACCCCGGCCTGGACGATTCCCTGATCTATAACGACCGCGGAACGACCGCCAATGGGCAGGTCTTCACCGACGTGATCAAGACCCGCGACGCGGTCACCTTTGGAGAGTTGTCGCAGACGTTCCAGTTCCTCGACTCGACGGTCCCGGCCGCCGGGAACGGGTACTACGACTTCTCGTACCATGCGGCGACCAACACCGTGGCCCTGCTCGACTTCACCAACAACACGGCCCACGTGTTCGAGGTGTCGGCAGTGCCGGAGCCGACGACCTGGGCCCTGCTGGGTACCGTCGGGATCTCCGCCGGCCTGGCCGCCCTCCGGCGGCGGTGGAGCCCGCAGGTCTGAACGTCACGTGCTCAGCGAACTTTCGGCGTCGGAGCCTCGGGCCACCCGGGGCTCCGACGTTGTTTTTTGAGGGCCTGCATGTCGATCAGCGAGCAAACGAAGGGCGGCTCGCGGGAAAAACGGCTCGCCAAGAAGGGCGGCTCCCCGGAAAAGGTGGCTTTGCGTCCCTGGCGGCCGCGGGTATATTTTATTCCGGCTGTGAGCGGTCAGGTTTTTTGGAGGGATAAGGAATCGGGAATCATTCGCCCTTCTTGAATCTGGCTTTTCAACCCGATCTTGACCGTTCAGCTGACTCGGATCCGACAACCTTTTTTCAGGACACCCTGGCATGAACGGCAGACCTGTTCTCACGGTGGATTGGAATCGTCGCCGCACGTCCGCCTTTACGCTCGTGGAACTGCTGGTGGTCATCGCCATCATCGCCACGCTCGTCGGACTGCTCCTGCCTGCCGTCCAGAGCGCGAGAGAGGCGGCCCGGCGGACTGGCTGCAGCAACAATCTCCGGCAACTCGGGCTCGGCTGCCTGACCTACGCTTCGGCCAACAAGGAGAAGTTGCCCCCCGGCTACGACGGCAAGTCGCCGTCCGGCGCCTTCCAGAAACTCGGCTTCTTCACAGCGATCCTGCCGTTCATGGAAGAGGACGCCACCTTCGACAAGATTCAGTTCGCCTATCCCGGGGGCAATCCCTTCAACGATCCGGCCCGCGATGCCGTGGTGCCCGCCTACATCTGCCCGAGTTACCCGTTCGCGAAAGTGGTTACCGGCCAGCGGAACACCTACGAAAATGGCGCGATCGCCACCTATGCAGGCTGCGGCGGGGCTGGTGTCGGCAACACCTGCAACGTCAACGGCACCTACCCCAACAGCGGCGCCTTCCTCGTCAAGGGCCCTCCCTGTGACGGACCGGAACGCCGGTTCATCGGAACCCGCCGTCCGCTCAAGCAGGTCAGCGACGGGGCGAGCAAATCGTTTCTGGCCGGCGAGTACGTGCATCGCGATTACACGATCAGCCGTGGCCTCTGGCAGGATCCGCCGGGCAACGTCCGACCCTGGTATCTGGCCGCCTACCAGACCTCCGAGGCAGCGCTCCCCGACATCTACCACGTCAAGGAGTTTGAGCTGCTCCCGAATACTCGCACGTCTCGCGCGGCGGTGGGCGCCTTCAACAGCCTGCCCATGGGGAGCCACCATGAGGGTGTGACATTCTTCGTCTACCTCGACTCCAGCGTTCGCCCCGTCGAGGACGGGATCGATCAGGACGTCTACCAGAGCTTTGCGACCGTCAATGGCGGTGAGACGATCGCAGGGACGCAGTGACTGCCATGAGGAGGCTTGGGCTGTCCGTCAGATACGCGGTTGTGGCGTGCTGCCTCTTGGCTGCCGCGACGACCACGCTTGGTTGCAAGAAAAACCCTGAGGTAGTCCCGGTCTCTGGAAAAGTTCTCTACAACGGCAAACCGCTGCCGTTCGGGATCGTGATGTTCCAGCCCGAGGTGGGTCAGGCGGCCCAGGGCGAGGTTCAGCCTGACGGATCCTTCCAGCTCTCCTCCTATCTCCCCAATGACGGCGCGGTTCCCGGCCGCCACAAGATCAGCATTCGCTGCTTCAGCGGCCAGAAGACGGCCGACGGTGGGGGCTCTCCCGGCCGCCTGCTGATCCCCCAGAAATACACCCGCTTTGGCACCAGCGGCCTGACCGCGGAGATCGCCAACGGGGCGAACGAGCCGCTCGTGCTCGAACTCAAGGGCCCACCGTTGCCGAAGGGGCTCTAGGGATCTCTTCGGCAACTTCTGCGGGAGGCTCCCGCCGGGTGTTTGTGGCACAGTGGACGTTGCCCTTGGCCCGCTGGTAGCAGGCATCGTCAACAAACACGACTCGCTCTCCGCCAGCCGCCTCAAACGCATGCCGGCATGTGTCGATGACGCCGGCCGGCATGCCGGCGCGGCCGCAAATCACGGTTCCGTTGACGAAGAGCATGTTGACGGGGTTGCTCCAGATCGCCGTGGCACCCTGGACGGCGCCGTCGGCGGCCAGTTCGTCAGGCGGTTCAAAGGCCACCGGCAGGCGGATGACGCGGCCGGGATCCCAGTCGAGCAGCGCCAGCAGGCCGCCAGACGCGGCCGGATTGTCAGCATCTCCTGCGAGCAGTCGCTCACCCCGGCCCGTCAGCATCTCGTCGATCATGGCGGCGATCCGGCGATTAACGCTGGCGAGCGCCGCTCCTGCCGGCCCGCTGGCTTCCGGCAGCCCGGCCGCTCGCGCCGCCTCGAGACCGGCTAGCGGATCGGGCACCAGCATCACGCCCTTCCCATCACGGCCCGGCAGGAAGGCGACGATCTCATCGACGTGCTTGATGAGCAGCCACGACGTGTCGATCCAGATTGGCGGCTGCGTGCGCTGGGCGGCCAGGAAGCGGACCACCTCGGGATGAAATCCAACGCCTGTCAGGCAGTTGCGACCGTAGATCACCCGCCCATGCGGCCAGGCTTCCGTAGTCGGCGAAACCGTCAGGTTGCCATACCAGTCGGCCCAGGCATCGCCGCCGGCAAGCGGCCTGGGCTCCGCCACCCGGGCGATCGCTACGTCGGGTCCGAGGAGCGTCTCCGGAAAGGGGTCCTTGCCGCGGAGGCCCGCGAGGACAACGGTCATTGCCACCGGCTGCCGCCCGGGCACGGCCGTGGCGGCCAGTTCCATCGTGTCCTGCATCCACATCTCCTGCCAGGAGCCTGCCTGGTGCACGACCAGCGGCACATCCATCGCTCCGAGCAGCTCGCGGAGCCCCGTGACGAACTCGGCGTTGTCGTAGCGACCGGCGGCCACGAAGACCTGCCGGACGGCAGCCGTCTCGGCCACCAGTCGCACCGGCGCGACAACCGCCTCGATCAGGCCGCGGCCACGCTCGTTCCCCGCCGCCTCAAGACCGACTGCCTCGATCCGGCCGCGACCGTCCCAGCCCTGCTCCGCCGCGATCCACTGGCGGCACTCGAGCCGCACCTCCCCGCGGCCTGCGACCAGCGGCAGCGGCCGACCGGCGAGCGGCTCCCAGTCGCCGCTCCCCTGGGCGTTCGTACGGTCGGATGGCTGGTCGCCAACGAGCCTGAAGAAACGGATCGCGTCCGAGTCGCTCGTCAGACGCACCGCCGTCACCGCCGGGTCATCCGCCTCGATCACAAGCGGCGTCGTGTCGAGAAGATCGGCGACGCCGTTGATCACGTCGTCGGCGGCATCGGGAAGGCCATCGCGATCATCGTCGTCGAGGTTGGCGATCAGAACGACGCGGCCGTCCCGGCCGCTGTCCTGAGCCTGCAGCCGCACCGCGTTTTCCGCGGCCGTCCCTGGGGCAGCGAGCACCAGCACCATGAGGACGAGGGCCAGCGGCTGACGCGGGCCTGGCGGAATCATCGTGAGCCTCTTTCTTCGCGTCGCCCGCGGCGGCCGACGGGATCGCTCGAGACATCTCGCTCCCGTTTCCCCGGCCTTCAGATTTCACAGCCTGGTGACGCTTCATGCATCGTTCTATCATCGCCGCCATGCTCGAGTCACCACAGGCATTCCTGGCCGCCGTCCTGATCCTGGCCGGGGGTATCCCGGCTCTGGCAGCCCGCAGCCATAACGGTTTCTGGCAGGTGATTCCGCCCGTGGTGGCTTCCTACGCGATCACCATGATCCTTGCCGTCGCCGGACTCTGGGGATCGTCCCCAGAGATTGACGGCGTCCGGACCCAGCTGCTCGACACGCTCCTGCCGGCATTGGTCTTTCTCCTTGTGATTCCCTGCGACCTACGAGCGGTGGCCCGGCTCGGGCCACGGCTTCTCGCGGCCTTCGCGACCGCGACCCTTTCGATCCTGGTCGGCTCTGTCGTGGCCTGGCTCCTCTGGCGGCCCTGGCTGCCTGCCGACGGCTGGCAGGTCTTGGCTGCGGTTGCCGGTGGTTGGATTGGGGGCACGGCCAACCTCGTCGCGGTCGCCGGCGGTCTCGAAGCCTCGTCCGACCAGGTCGGGCTGGCGGTCGTGACCGACACCGTCTGCTACTCCTGCTGGGTGTTCGTCCTCTTCTCGGCGGCAGCGGCCGCCGCGGTCTTCAATCGCTGGGCCGGCAGCCGGCCAGCAGCCGAGCAGCCCGGGCTGGCGGCTCCGGGATCGGCCCGCTCCGAGCCGCCAACCAAACCGGGCGACCTCCTCTTCTGGCTCGGCCTGGCCGTGCTGACCGGCGAGGCGGCGGCCGTCGTGGCCGACTGGCTTCCGACCGGCGACACCTTCTCCGCGACCTCGTGGACGCTCCTGCTCACGACCGTCGTGGCGGCGATCGTGGCTCAAAGCCCCCTGCGGCGACTTCCCGGTTCAGCCCGACTCGGCTCCGCGGTGCTGGCGGTCGTCGTCGTCACAATGGCATCCCAGGCAACCTTCCGGGGCCTCCTGGCGGCACCGGTCTTCGTGGCTGCCGGCTTCACCGTGATTGCCTGCCATGCGGCGGTCATGGTTGGGGCCGCCCGCCTGATGCGGCTCGACCTGGCGTCCTGCAGCGTGGCGTCGCTGGCCAACATCGGCGGCGTGGCCTCAGCACCGCTGATGGCTGCCCTCCACGCTCCGGCCCTGGTGCCGGCGGCCGTCCTTCTCGCCCTGCTCGGCTATCTCATCGGGCTGCCGGCGGCACTCGGCCTGGCGACGCTCCTGTCGCGACTCACAGCAGCGGTGCTGGTGGCTTGCTGCGCCACCCTCGCCCTGCCATCAGCCGCGTTGGCAGCCCAGCCTGAGGCTGGGTCGGCAGCCGCTCCCAGATCCGCCGACCCCAACCCCGCCAGCGGGGCTCGGCAGACCAGCAGCTACTGGCTGGCACGCTGCGACCATGCCGATGCAGTTCTGCTCGATGCGGCAGCGGTCGCGGCCGCCAACGCCCAGATGGCGGAGGCCGACCCTGCCGTCCACGATCTCGCCGAGATCCCCGAGCACCTCTCCCGGGATGCACTGGTCATGCAGATCAAGAAGGCCTCACGGATCCCCGCGCGGCCGCTCTTTCATGCCACCGGGGATCCGGTCACCGACCGCGACCGCGACGCCTGGAAGGCCAGCCTCGCCCTCGATGCCATCCCGGCTCGCGCAGAGCCCCGCTTCGGACTCATCGTCTGTCGCTCACCGATCCGGCGGATCCCCACGGGTCAACGAGTCGTTTCTGATCCTGGCCAGCCCGATCTCGACCTGTTTCAGGAGACGGCGGTCTTCCCGGGCACGCCCATGGCCGTACTCCATCACTCGGCTGACCGTGCCTGGCTGTTCGGGGTCACAGCGACCTACACCGGCTGGATCGCAGCCGACGCAGTCGCGATCGGCAGCCGCCGCGAGGTCTTCGACTATATCGCCAGGGCCGGCCGGGTGATCACCGGCAGCACGGCGGCGACCGCCTTCACCCCCTCGGCACCGGAGGTGTCACGGCTTGTCCTCGACATGGGCACCGCCCTGCCGGACCTGGCCGACTGGCCCCGCCGCGAACCGGTCAACGGCCAGCTGCCGACCAGTTCATACGTCGTCGAGGTGCCCTGCCGCGGTCCCGACGGTGCGCTCAGCCTCCGCCCTGCCCTGCTGCCCCGCTCGGCCGACAGCCATGCCGGCCCGCTGCCGGCAACCCGCGGCAACGTGATCCGCCAGGCCTGCAAGTTCCTAGGCCACCGCTACGGCTGGGGGCACGATTACGAGAGCCGCGACTGTAGCGGGCTGGTCGCCGATGTCTACCGGAGCCTGGGCCTGATCCTGCCCCGCAACACGACCGATCAGGCGTCGTCGCCGGCGCTCGACCGGACGCCCCTGCCGCCTGACATGCCGCGGGCCCAACGGCTGGCGGCCATCGCCCGGCTCGCCCCTGGTGATCTCCTCTACGCACCCCGGCATGTGATGATCCTGCTCGGCCACGATCCCGACGCCTGGATCATCCACGCCACCTTCGGCGGCGGCCGGTCGCCGCCGGTCAACGGGATCGTGATCGAGCCACTGGCCGACGTCGCTGCCGAGGAGGGCGGCCCGATCGTCGATGCCTTGACGACGCTCGTGCGGGTGCTGCCCGCCCGCTGAGGCCCGCCCACTCCGCCCTCCAGTCAGGGCTGGCTTTGTCTGTCCTGACCCGGTCAGTCCTGGCCGGCTCCGAGCAGTTGCCAGCCGTAGCGAAACAGGTTGCGGGCATCGGCATACCGGCTCGGCGTCGAGTCGCTCCCGAAGACGACCACCACCAGTTCCCGTCCATCACGCTCGCCGCAGGCTGCCAGGCAGCAGCCGGCAGCGTGGGTGGTGCCGGTCTTCACACCCGAGTAGCCCTCGATGCCCAGGAGCCGGTTGGTATTCCGCCAGACGACCGGCCGGCTGTAGCCGGCGTCGTTGACGAGCAGGCTGCGATGCTCCCGGGTGGCGACGACCTCTCGAAACAGTGGCAGCCCGAGAGCCGTGCGGACCAGGGCCGCCGTGTCCCGCGGCGATGAGCCGCAGCCCGGGACGGTCTTGCCGTGGGGATTGCCGTAGCGGGTCGCCTCCAGGCCAAGGGCCGCCGCGCGGGCGTTCATCGCGGCCACGAAGCGATCGTGGTCGTTTCCCTCCGAGGGTCCGAGCCGCGGGCCGAAGTGCTCGGCGAGGGCGATGGCGGCATCGTTGCCCGAGGGGAGCAGGAGGCCGTAGAGCAGTTCGCCGACCGCGATCCGATCGCCGGGCCGGAGCCCCGCCGAAGAACCCGTTTCGGTACCGGCCCGCTGCGAGACCTGCATCTCTTCGGCGAGCACCTTGGCATCGGCCGCGGCAGCCTCGAGCACCAAGAGCGCCGTCATCACCTTGACAATGCTCGCCGGCTGACGCACCGCGTCGGGCTCACCGCCCGCCACCATCTCCCCGCTGCGGCCGTCCATCACGATCCAGGCCCGGGCCGTGACCGCAGGCGGCCCTGTGGGATCGTCGGCCGGCTGGCGGGGCGGCGGCGCCGGCCGAGGCGGTTCGGCAGTCGTCACCAGCGGCCCCAAGGCCCGCCAGGTCGCAGCACCAACCTCGCCGGTCGGCTCGATGCCGACCGTCTCCTGGAAGCGACGCACGGCCGCCGCGGTGTTGGGGCCGAACGCCCCATCGACGGCGATCGCCTGGTCGGCGGGCAGCCGGGCATTGAGCGTCCGCTGCAGATCGATCACCAGTTCCCCCTCCGCGCCGGCTGCCAGCGGGCCGGCCGGCGGCGGCTGCATCGCCGTCACGTAGGCCACCAGTTCGGCCGCGACCCGGGCGGCGAGGCCGTCCGCCGCGCCGCCCGGGCCCCGGCGGTCGCGGTTCTCGGCGGTCAACAGGCAAAACGAGATCGGCCCGGCCGGCGTTTCAATGATGCCGGCATCGGTACGGGTGCCCGGCACGAAGCCCGTCTTGTGGGCCACGGTCACGCCGCCGGGCAGGTCCCGCGGACTCATCCCGCGATCCTCGCAGGCCCGCAGATGCTCGAGCATCTCCCGACAATCCCCCGCCGCCACCAGGTTGCGTCGCTCCAACTCACCAGACTCGATCATCTCGGCAAGTCGCATGAACTCCCCGGCGGTGCCCTGGCCGAGGCCAAACTGCCGGCTGGCCTCGACATCGACCGACTCCCCCCGACGGTAGACCGGCGAATGGAGCCGGAGGCCGCCGAGGCCGAGATCGGCCATCAGTTTGTTGACGCGATCGATGCCGACCCGGGCCAGCACGAGGTTGGTCGCCGTGTTGTCGGAAGCGGCGATCATCATCCGAATCGCATCCCGGAGGGAGAAGGTCGCGCCGGGCGAGAACTTGTCGAGCACCGTCGAGCCGGGCACGAGGTCGTCGTCGCCGAGCGTCAGCGGATCAGCGAGCGTGACATCACCTTCGCGGGCCGCGGCATAGGCGGCCACCATCACCGGGAGTTTGATCAGGCTGGCCGTGGGCATCGGCCGTTCGGCCTGATGCCGGAACTCGACGCCCGAGGCGGGATGCCGGGCCGCCACCGCCACGACGCCCTCGTGGGCCTCGATCAGGGGCAGGATGGCGTCGTCAAGGGAATCGGCCGACTCTGCCCCGATCGCCTCCGCGAGCGGAACAAGGAGCACCGCGAGCCAGACCAGCCAGCCCCCCGCCCCGGGCAACCAGCGCCGCCGACCGCATGCCTTGCTCACGAGTGGCACCTCTTGTTCACGACGTCGCATCTCATTTTGTCGCCTCGGGAGTCGGGGCCTCAGCCCTCGGCTGGAGCGGCCCATCGACGAGTTCGATCCCCAGGCCCGCCGCGTCGGGCACCTGTCGCCGGCCCTCCCGCACGCACACGCCGGTTGCGATGTCTACCGCCAAGAGCGCTGCGCCGTCGATGTCGGCATGGTGGGCGAGGGGTACCAGCTGGGCCGCCGCCGAGATCCCGACCGTCGATTCGGTCATGCAGCCGATCATCACCGCCAGGCCCGCCGCTCGGGCCCGCTCGATCATCCGCCGGCCGGCTGACAGCCCGCCGCATTTCACGAGCTTGACCACGATCCCGTCGAACAGTTCCCCGCACCGCGCGATGTCGGCCTCCGTGCGGCAGTCTTCGTCGGCAAAGATGGGCAGCGGGCATTGCCGCCGGAGTTCGACCATCCCAGGATCGCCGGGCGGCAGCGGCTGCTCGATGAACTCGACGCCCAGATCAGCAAGCCGTCCGGCGAGCTCGAGCGTCCGGCGAACGCTCCAGCCGCCGTTGGCATCGATGCGAAACGGCCGGTCGGTGAGCGACCGCAGTCGGGCGAGGGCCTCGATGTCAGCCTCGCCGCCAACCTTGATCTTGTAGGCCGGCCAGCCCCTGGCCTCGGCGAGCTTGGCTTCCATCACTGCCGGCGTGTCCAGGCCGATCGTGAAGCACGACTCCGGGCCGCCCGCCGGATCGACACCCCAGGCGGCAGCCAGCGGCTGGTCCTGCCGCCGGGCCCAGAGATCATGGATTGCCGCATCGACAGCTGCCCGGGCAAACAGGTCATCCCCGAGCGTCTCTGCGGCTGCAGCGATGACAGCCGGCAGGTCAGAAGCCGAGAGCACCGAAAGCCGCGGGGCAAGGCGGCTGAGGCCGGCGGCCATGGCCGGAATGGAAGCGCGATAATACCCGTGGGCGGGAGCCTCTCCGTAGCCGAAGCAACCCGCTTCATGGAGTTCGACCACCAGCGTCTCCACGGCGCGAATCGTCCCCCGTGCGATCGTGAAGGGGTGATTCAGCGGCAGGGTGTAGTGGCGAAAAGCGAGGTCGATCATCCGGCTGAGCCCTCTACCCCTCTCCCGGGGGCATGAATATGGTCGCGGCCGACCGGCCGGGTCAAACCTCGACAGATGCTACCACCCGCGGCTACAACCCGGGGTCGATCGGTCGCCGGCAGCCTCGGCGGCAGGATCGTGCCAGCAGCCGGGACCGAGCGAGGGATGGGATGCGGCGTGGTCTGTCTTTCGTCACCGCCACCGCCTGCCGAATGGCCTGCAAAAGGGTCCTTCTCATGGCCTGGCTCCTCGCCGGGCCGGCCGCCCGGCTTGGCGGGGCAGAGGGCGGGTTGGCGGCCGTTGCGTTGCCGGTCCGCCAGGTGGTGGTCGTCCTCGTGCCTGATTGGGAGGCGACCACCGGCCACGTCCGGCGATTCGCACGCGATGCGGGGGGCGACTGGTTGGCTGTCGGGCCGGCCGCCGAGGTCGTCGTCGGCCGGGGCGGCAGCGGCTGGGGCCGGGGCCTTCATCCAGACGACCCCGAGGCCGCCGCGGCCGGTCCGCAGAAGCGGGAAGGCGACGGCCGCTCGCCGGCCGGAATCTTCGCCCTCGGCCCCGCCTTCGGCAGCCGGCAAACCATCGAGACCGGCCTCGAGTATCTGCCGCTCGAGCGGGGCCATTGGTGCATCGACGTTCCCGAGTCCCCGCACTACAACCAGATCGTGCTCGAAGAGGACGTCGGCCAAGCCGGCATTGCCGGCAGCAGCGAACCGATGCGGCGGGATCTCCATCGTGGTGATGATCAGTATCGCGTCGGATGTGTCATCGGCCACAATCCGGAAGGGGTTGCCAACCTGGGCAGCTGCATCTTCGCCCACCCCTGGATCGATGCCACGACCCCGACGGCGGGCTGTGTCGGGATGGCCGAGCCGACCCTGGTGACCATGCTCGCCTGGCTCGACGCGGCCGCCCGCCCCCGGCTCGTGCTGCTACCGGCGGCCGAGTACCAGAGGCTGCGACGGGCCTGGGAACTGCCTGCCTGGCCGGAGCCGCTGCCATGAACGAGGCACTGCCATGAGCCGCGGCTTTCTGACGCTGCTGGGATTGGTCGCCGGGGCGGGAATCGGACTGGCGCTCGAGGCACTATCGGCCGATGCGGCGGCCCTCGCCGTGGCGATCTGCCGCCCGATCGGCAGGCTCTGGCTCTCCGCGCTGCAGATGACGGTCCTGCCGCTGGTGGTCAGCGTGCTGGTGGTCGGCGTGGCTGAGGTGGCCGACGTCGCCCACATGGGCCGGATCGCTCGCCGGGCCCTGGCCTGGATCGCCGGGCTTTCCTGCGCCGCGGCCCTTGTCGCGGTGCCGCTGGCCCGAGCCGCCTTCGGAGCGTTTCCCCGATCGCCCAACCTCGCCGGCGTCCTCGCCCAGGCTGCCCCGCCGGCCAAGCCCCCGGCCGATGGCTGGCTGACGATCCTCCCCGACAATGTCGTGGCGGCAGCGGCCGACGGGGCGATTGCTCCGGTCGTCGTCTTCACGCTCCTCTTCGGCTTGGCGCTGGCCCAACTCGACGCGGCCCGCCGGGCGCCGGTCATCGAACTGGCCCGCAGCGTTGAAAACGCGATGACGATCCTGATCGGCTGGATCCTGGCGGCGGCGGCCGTCGGCGTCTTCGCGTTGGCCCTGCCGCTGACCGCCACCGGCGGTGGCCGGGCGATCGGCGAGCTCGGCGGCTACGTGGCGGTGCTCATCGGCGTCTATGCGCTGGTCACAGCGGCGACGTACGTCGTCGTCTGGACGGCAGGCGTGGGGCTCGGCCGGTTTGCGGCCGGAGCACTGCCGGCCCAGAGCGTCGCCGCCGGCACGCAGAGCTCCCTGGCCAGCCTCCCGGCAATGCTGCGGGCCGCCGGAGATCTCGGCTGCCCGCCGGCGGTCGGCGGGCTGGTGCTGCCGCTGGCCGTCTCGCTGTTTCGGATCACCAGCCCGGTGCAGTAT
>CALGAS010000571.1 GCA_937959175.1 uncultured bacterium
CCCCGAGACCGCCGCCTGGGAGGCCTTGGGCCTGAGGTAACAGAGGTTGTAGCCGTCGACCGTAGGCAGCCACTCGATCGGTTCGGCGGCAAGCTCGGCCCAGCCGGGCGTGCCCCTCACGGCAACCGGCTCGTCGATGAAGGCCGATCGGGCCAGGGTCGCGGTCTCCATCGCAAACAGGGCGGGCAACTCCCGGGGATTGGCGTTGAAGAACACGCGGCCACCGCCCCGCGTGGCGATGTCGGTGAGCAGCGGCGCGTCGGCGTCTGTGTCGGTGCCCAGCCCGATCACACTCACGCTGCACTTTGCGGCGGTCATCTCGGCGAGCAGCTGCACGTAGTCGCCCGGCTCCTCGGCATCCATCGCGTCGGCAAAGAGGATCACATGCCGCTGACCGACGTCGGTTTCCCGGAGCATGTCCCAGGCCGCCTTGAGGCCGGTATAGCAAAAGATGCCGCCCCCTTGGCTCTGCACGCTGCGGGCCGCCGAGACCAGGCTTGATCGGTTCGGACCAACCTGCACGGTCGTGTTGGAGAGCGGGTGGGCGGCGCTGTCGACCGGGATCAGCACCACCCGGTCGTTCTCTCCCAAAAGCTCGATCGCTCGCGCGGCCCCCTCGTTGGCCAGTGCCATTTTCGTCCGGCTCGTGCCGGGGGCGGTCATTGCCATGCTGCCTGAGCGGTCCATCACGATCGCCATCGCCACGGCCAGCTTCCGGTGCTCTTGCTTGAGTTCCATGCTTACGGGCAGCAGCGGGTCGATGGCTGAGCCAAACCAGCCGCCTGCAGCGAAGCTCGTCGTGCCGCCGATCATCGCCAGGCCCCCGCCTTGGGCGGTGACAAAAAAGTCGAGCCCCGTCACAAAATCAGGGTCGAGCCTGGAGGCCGGCACGTTGTCGAGGATCACCGCCTCGGCCCCGGAGAGCACACCGACCGTGGCCTCCGCAAGGTCGGAGATCACCTGCACGGCGAAACCCTGGGCGGTGAGCACCGTTTCCAGCGGCGGATCGGCGTAGGCGGTGACGAGCACGACCCGTGGGCCGCCCTGCACTTCAACCCACTGCTCCGCGGTGTTGTTGCCCCTGATCGCATCGGCCTCCGGCAGGATCCGCACGCCGTAGCGGTGGCCGCCGGCCATGCTGAGCCGGTCGGTAAACCGCATGCGGGCGACGCCGCCGGAAATCGCCGCCGTCCGCCTGGCGATCACCCGCCCGTCGCGGAGAATCTCGATCGGCACCGAGGCATCGATGCTGCCGCGAACGACAACCTCGGCCAGCACGCCCTCCCGAGGCTGCACGCGGCGGGGCAGCGTGAGCGATGCCACGGAGTAGTCGGTGTCGGTGCGGTCGGGGGCAAGCCGGATGTCGAGCGGGGTGGCCTTGCCGGCCAGTTTCTCCGCCAGACCATCCAGCGGCTCCGTGCTGAAGCCGTCGGTGATGGCGAGCAGCCGGGCCGACCGGTTCTCGGGCATTTGGCCGAGGGCGTAGGTCACGGCCGACGCCAGCCGCGTGGCGGAGCGCGAGCCGGTGTATTCGGTGCTCCCCGAGGTCCCTCGCAGCATGCCGCCACGGACCACCGCCTCATCGGCGAAGTCGACATAGAAGATTCGATCGTCCGCCGTCTTCGACGATTCGAGAATCGTCTCCCACTCCCCAAGCCGTGGCTGGGCATACTCCCTGGCCGAATCGCTCCGGTCGACCAGCACCCAGAGGTCGAGACCGTCTCCCTGCCGCCGCAGCTGCGGCTCGGCCAGGATCAGCACGGCGACTCCCAGGCAGACCACCCGCAGCGGGCGGCCGAGATGGAGCGACTGCCAGAACCAGCCGGCTGCGGCGAGCGCCGGCAGGAGCAGAAACCACTGAGGCTCGAGAAACCGGATCATGCCCGCCTCCGTGACGACCAGGCTGCCAACAGGGCTGCGGCGGCGACGACGATCCACAGCGGCGCCCACGGATCCTCGACCGACCGCTTCATGACTCGCTCCAGACGGATCGCGTCGAGCGTGTCGAGGGCCATGGCATCGCCGAGGTCGCACTCCCGCGCATCGGCAAACTGCGCAGCGGCGGTGAGCAGCGGACCTGACTCACCGGCGCTGTCAACGTCGGCAGCGGCTGCCTGAAAGTTTTGGCTGGTGATCGGTAGCGTGAAGAACCCGGGTGTTTCCGGAGCCCGCTGCTGCCGTCCTGCGGGGAGCGGGATCGCCTGCCCCGTCTCGAAGTTTTCAGCCCAGCTGCGGGGAATCTGGCGGCGAACCTCATCGACGAAGCGGGCGATCAGGACCACCACTGCGGCCGTCCTGCCGGCGGTGGAGTTGTCGAGATTCCAGTTGAGCACGAGCGACGCCGCGGCCCGGGCAGCGGCCGGCGGCGTCGGCCGCAGGAAGGCGAGCGGCCGCCCGTCTTTCCAAAGCAGCGGCGTGTCGGAAGCCGAGAGGGCGGCCTCGCCGGCAGGGCCCGAGAGGAGGCTGCCCCAGCCCAGGTCACGGACGAGCGGATGATCCTCCGCAGCCACCCAGGCCGGGTCGAATGTTCGACGCTCCGCAGCGGTCTCGCCGGGAGGATTCGCTTCCGTGGCCTTGCTGGCCGCCTCTGCCGCGACGGCCGTCAGCACCGCGGGCAGTCCAGGTTCACTCCCGAGGGCATCAACCACGAGGTCGGGCTGGCTGCCATCGATCACGAGTTCGACGCCGTCGGCCGCGGTGAGCATCTTCACGAGCAGGTCGCCGACGGAACCGGATAGCCGGTTGGCCAGCCGCACCCTCCGTGCCGCCGGCCTCACCAGCGGCAGGGTGTCGTCGATTGGCAGTGCGTCGGCCGTGAGCGAGAGCACGATCCGCTCCGTGGCGTCGGCTGGCCACGCTGCCGAGAAGGTGCGGCTCTGGCCGGCGGCAAGCTCGATCGTCTGCGGCGGAGCCAGTGGCTGCCCTGCAGCGAGGTCGCCGCTGCCGGCGTCCCGCAGGGTGAGCTCACGGGCCTGCGGCGTGTCTGAATGATTGGTGACAAGCGCCCGCCAGCGAGCCTGGCCATCGGTGATGGCAACGCGGCCACCGGAGAAGCCGACGTTGTCCTGAGGCTCCGCCACCGACAGCACCGCCACGTCGGCAGGCACGTCGGTGGACCGGTCGGTGACGAGGATCCCGCCGCCGGATGGAGCTGCAGCCAGCACGCGGGCAGCCATCACCGCGTCGGTGAATGGATGGCTGCCGAGCACCGGCTGCCAACCGTTCTCGGCCGCCTCGAGCAGCCCGTCCAGCGACGGCCCGGCGTAGAGCGGCGGCCTGCGCGGGCCGGTTTCCACGAGGTGCCAGTCGGTGCGACGGGCAGCCTGGCTCCACTGCCGCAGGCGGTTTCGCAGGGCAGCGAGCGTTTCCTGCCGGAAGGCCTGCATCGAAGCGGAGCTGTCGAGCACGACGGCAACGGTCTGCCGCGGCTCGGCACGCACCCAGCGGGGCTCGGCCAGGAGCCAGGCGAGTGCACAGGCCGCCAGGATCTGCATCCAAAAAGGCAGGGAGTGTTGGAACCGCACCAAGCGAACGCCTCCTTCGCCCGTCGGGCGGGCCCGCTCGAGGAGAAAGAGGGTGCTCGCCCGCATCAGGCGGGACGGCTCCTGAAGAGAATGGATCACGACGATCGCGGGAATCGCGGAGAGTGCCAGCAGGCCCCAGGGATTGGCGAAGAAGAAACTCATCCGGTTGAGTCTCCTTCAGGTTGCCAGTTCCACAGCACCGGCGGGAACCGCCTCCGCCCGCAGGGCAGCCAGAAAGTCACCCCCGGCCGCCACCCGGGCGGAGACGACGCCGCGACGGCCGCATGCCTCTCGCCAGACGGTGAAGTGCCGTTGATACGCCTGCCGGTAGCGGGCAAGCAGATCGGCGTCCACCTGCTGCCGCCGCCGGGTGAGTCGCTCCGCATCCTCAAAATCGATCGTGCCCGACCAGTCGGGCTCGCTCTCGGTGCGGGCAAAAGGGGCGAACACCAGCCCCTGGCTTCCGGCCGCGGCGAGCGCTGCCACGGCCCGCTCCGGCGGCGACTCATCGAGCAGGTCGCTGATCAGCACGCGGAGCGAACCCGCGCGAAAGGGCACGCGGTCGAGCTGGTCAGCGAGACGGGCCGGCGATGCGACGGCTGCCGGACGCAACGGGCCCGTCGTGGCATCATTGCTGCTTTCCAAGCCGTCGAGCGGCCACCTGTCGGCAACAGCCTGTTGCACGGGCAGCTCGGTGGGCTGGTCCGCGGTTGACCGTCCCAGCAGGAAGAGCCTGAGGTGCCCGCCGACTCGCAGGCTGCTCTCCAGGCAGAAGTAGATGAGCTCCCAGACCCGCCGCTCCTTCCGCTGATCCAAGAACATCGAGCCACTGACATCGCAGACGAGGTCGATCCGCGGCGTGACCTCCTCGCGGAAGAGCTTCATCGTGAACTGGCCGGTGCGGGCGGAGGCCTGCCAGTTGATGTGCCGCGGATCGTCGCCAGGCGTGTAGTGCCGGTGATCCTGGAACTCGATGGAGCTGCCGGTGCCCCGGCCAAGCACGGTGCCGGCGGTGCCGCTCCAGCGGCCGCTCTGCAGTGGCAGGCGGGCGACGGCCGCTGCCGCCTTCATGCGGCTGTGGATCTCGGCAAGGCTCATACGGTCCCGCTCCCCTCGATGACTGACCGTTGCTGGAGGTGACCGACTCTGGCTGCGTCAAGCAGGCGGCTCAGTTCCCGCATCTCCCTCCACCACGGCAGCAGCATGACCAGACAGACGACGGCAATGACGATGACCCCGGCGACGCAGCAGGCAAAACTGATCTCCGCGCTGCCGCCGCTTGCTGTCAGCGAACCCAGTGAGGCCAGCGGCAGCGGGAGAAGCCACATCCAGCCGATGTGCCAGGTATCCCAACTGGTGCCGGAGGGCCTGCTTGCGTAGAAGAAATAGGCCAACACGCATATCAGCTGCACGAGACAATAGATTCCAAATCGAAGCTGGGCCTTGCGAATCCTGAAGATTGCCGGAAGCGGAAAGAGCACGGCTGCGGAGATCAGAATCCCGTAGGCCAAAGCCCGCACCACGTCGCGGTCGAGGGTACCTGCCTGCACAAGGCCGAGCCAATACATGGCCGGGAGGCAGATCGCCGTCATCACCAGCACATACACCAGGCCTGTGGCCCAGCCGGGCGTGAGCAGACCGGCGGCCAGCCGCCCGGGCGTGCCGAACCGGGCAAACGCGGCTGCCTGTGACCTCAGATGGGCCGGCTGCTCCAGCACCGCCTCGATCGCTGAAAAGATCACCAGGGGCAGCGTGGAGATCATCGCGCTGATCGCCACCTGCGGGGTCGCCCAGCCGGCAAACACGCACCACGTCAGGCCGATGGCCAGGCCGAGCGATCGCTTTCGCAGGGCATGGTTTTCTGCGATCGGTGCGATTGTTGAAGCGGCAAACTGCAAGAGGGCGACGGTGTAAAAGGCCAGGGTCACCAGCAGTCCGGCCCAACTGGCGAGAAAGAGACGTGAGGGCCCGAACGGGTCGATGATCGCTCTCAGGGACAGCAACGCGAGCACGAAGACGGCGATCCGCTGCCAGAGCGGCCTGGTGGAGGTCGCGATCGCGGCCGCGGCAGCGATCATGGAACCAGCAAACAGCCAGCCAATGACCGCGAGGTCACTGATCACGTTGATGTCGCCAAAGAAGTATCGCAGCACGACGTACGGCAGGATCGCCGACACGATCAGCGCGGCCTGGGCCACGATCGCCAGCCACTTGCCCAACACGATCTTCGTTGCGGAAAGCCGGGTCAGTTGAACGAGGTCGAGCTTGCTCCCCGCCCGTTCACCGCTGATCGCACCGAGGCCGCGGAGCGGAATGATGATCAAGACAGCTGCAGCAACCATCACCCAGAAGAAAACCTCGAAGGTGCTCCTGCTGGACCGATTGCTCGCCTCGAAGGAGGCCACCGTGATGGCGAAAGTCAGGAACATCGCCGCCTGGAGGCCGATGAACGTCCAGGCGAAAGCCCCCGACTGCACGCCCTGCCGCAGTTCCTTGACCACCATCGGGCTGAGCCATGACGGGTAATCATCGCCCCGCCACGCCGTTTCTGTCGCCGGGCGTGTCATCGTGAGATACCCTTCACCATTTCCACGAATGCCTCCTCCAGCCGCCGCTGCTCGCGGCGGAACTCCACGACCGCGATGCCAGCGGTCACCATCTGCCGCAGCCCCTCGGCGAGGGCCGCGGCATCGCCTGGCGTGCATTCAAGCCGGGCTCCATCACGCCTGGTTTCCATGACCTGCCAGCCGCGGGCTGTCTTGGCCCAGTCCACAAGCGGTGTCGGATTTCCGTCGACCACAACCTGCACGACCGCGACGGTGCCCTCAGCCCCGGCCGCACCGCCGTGGGTGAGCGTGGCCGCATCTCCGTGAAAGACCAGTCGACCGTCATCGATGAACAGCAGCGAGTCGCACATCTCGCCGAGTTCGCTGAGGATGTGGCTCGAGATAAAGAGGGTTTTGCCACGGGCAGCCAGCAGGCGAACGAGGTTCTTAAACTCCAGCCGGGCCTTGGGGTCGAGGCCGGCGGCTGGCTCGTCAAGAATCAGAAACGCGGGGTCGGGGATCAGCATTCGTCCGAAGCAGAGCCGCTGGGCCATGCCCTTGGAGAGCTTCCCCATCTGCCGGTCGGCCAGTGGCGTGAGGTCGGCGAAGTCCATCACCTCCTCGACCCGTGCCCGTCGCTGGGCCTTTCCGAAGCCGTACGAGCGGGCGAAGAAGTCGAGATACTCCCAGACGTTCATGTTGGGGTAGGTGCCAAACGCGTCGGGCATCCAGCCGACGAGCTGGCGGACCTGCCGGGGATGATTGACCACTTCATAGCCGTCGATCACCACCTGGCCCGAGGTTGGCTCGTCGAGCGTGGCCATGATCCGCATGGTCGTGGTCTTGCCGGCGCCGTTGGAGCCGATGAAGCCCACAACCCCACCGCGAGGAATCGTGAAGGAGAGGTCACGAACGGCATGCACCGTGCCGAAGACCCGGTTGAGACCGCTGACCTCAACGAGCGGGGCGACCGGAGCCTTGGCCTGCGGTGGGAGCGGCGGCATGCGGGGATCACTCATGGCGGCATGGTCCTGGTCACCCGGCCGATGAAGACCGCCTGCTCATCGATCCAGCGGATCGATGGAAGCGTCGTGACGGCAACCTGCGAAGCCGCCGCGGTTGCCTCGGCGTAGGCATAGCCGCGGCGGTTTTGTATCGCCTCGAACGCTGCCTTGCGGACTCCGCCCGCGTCGGCCGTGACGTCGCGAAACCAGCGGGTGAAGGCCTCGGCATCACTTGGCTCGAGCAGCTTCCGTGCACCGGTGCCGACGTCGGTGGCCGTCCAGTGGTTGCCGTCGTCATCGATGATGAACACCCGTTCGAGCGGAACCTCGATACTCGAGATCACCTCCGGCGGCGTATCGTCGCCAGCCACCAGTTCCAGCTTCGCCCGCGACGGCCGCACGGTCTGGAGGAGGTAGCCCTGATCCGATCGGCTGGTGAACCAGCCGCCCCGTCGCTGGTTTTCATCGACCTCAAGCAGCGGGGCTTCAGAGGCGGTGGCACCCAGCGGCCGCATCCAGGAGGGCTCGCGCATCGCGAATGTGCTGCTTAGGAGCACGCCGGTGCGGCTGAACTGCTCCTGGATGATCGCCATGCCATGCTGCTCCGGCAGCAGCAGGCAGAGCATTCGGCGGGCTCCCGCGCCGCCGACGCCATCCCTGAAAAAGATCAGGCCCAGCAGGAGCAGGGTGGCCAACAGCGAAATCAGGGGCGTCGTCCAGAACATTCGCGACCGCCGCCTGGGGCCGGCGAGCACCAGCAGATTCAGCGGACCGGCGACGAGACTAAAGACCGCCAGAAAGATGAGAATGGCCGTCATCGGCGGTCGCCGCGGGCCGAAGAGGTAGGTGAGCCGCCAGAAGTCACCGTTCCAGTTTGGTGATCCGGTCACCGGATCGCTGGTGCCGTAACTCAGCAACTGGTCAGACCGGGGATGCAGCAGGCTGCCATTCTTGAAGAAGGCGAGCGTTTCGGAACCGATCCGGCTGCCGTCCCAGGGGATCGGCATGATCTCACCGGCACCAACGCGGTGCTGCCCGTCGGCGTCTGCCGCTGGCAGGCCGATTCCATCGAGCCGTTCGGCCGATGCATCGGTGACCATCACGCCGGCCCGGCCTCCGAGTCCGACCCAGTCGAGCATCGCCTTCCGCTGGGCAGCCGACATGGCGATCCATTCCGACTCGTCCATCAGCAGCCGGCTGAACACCGACCAGCCTCGCCAGTCTTCCGGAGCCGCCCCGAGGTCGAGTTCGCCAACAACCTCGAACCGCTCGAGTCCGCCATCCCGGCAGTTGGCGAACGCAGCCTTGGAGATCGCCGAAGGCAAAAGCCGTTTTTTCGTGCCCGATAGGCTCGACGAAGCAGGCACGTTCCACCGCTGGATCTCCACCGACTGCGCACCGCCGTTGAGCCCGTAGCCGCGGACGTTGAGATCGACACCGCCGAAGGCATTCGGCGCGGTCGGCCCTGGATCGATGTAGAGCGTCGTGCGGCCCACGCCGCCCGCAGGCACGGCGAGCTGCGTAACCGGCACGCCGCCCAGCCCCGTGCCAAACACACGGGCCGGCTCCACGGTCCACACCCAGTCGCTCGACGAGCCGTTGCTGATCGTGAGCACGACCGGGATGAAGCCGGCATCGCGGCCGGCCGTGCTGTCAGGCGAGATGCCGGCCCAGCCCTCCAGGCTCACGGTGATTCCGCTCTCAGGAACCGTCGCCAAGGCACGCGTTTCTGCCCGAAGGGCATCCGGCAGGCCGCCGGCGACCAGCAGCATCGCAAGCAGCAGGGGCTGCGTGAAGGCAAGCGTGGTGCTCGAGCGGCCCATGGCTCAGACCTTTGCGGCCGCGAGGCTCGAAGGCAGCGGCCGGTCCTGGGCCGGCACTCGCTCAAGCAGCCGGGCCACGAGCCCGTCGGTGGTCAGCCCTTCCAGCTTGGCCGCATAGTCGAGCACCACCCGGTGCCGGAGCACCGCTGCAGCGACCTCGCGGACATCCTCGTAGCTGGCGTTCACTCGCCGGCTGCAGACCGCCCGCGCTTTGGAGGCGGCAGCCAGCGCCAGGGCCGCCCGCGGGCTCGCCCCATACTTCACGCCTTGGGCATGCGGCTCGCCCGGGTGGGTCGCCTGCACCATTCGCGCGATGTAGTTGGCGACGGCGGGTGGCATGTAGACCCGGCGGACCAAGGCAAGAATGTCCCCGAGTTCGGCGGCGTTCATCACCTGTGGCAGCTGCGGCTCCACGCCGATCTCCCGGTGGAGCACGATCCGCTCCAGGGTTGCCACATCGTTGCTCTGCACGTTGAGCTTGAAGAGAAACCGGTCGAGCTGCGCCTCGGGCAAGGGGTAGGTGCCTTCGAGTTCGATCGGGTTTTGGGTGGCGAGGACGAAGAAGGGCGCCGGCAGCGGGTGCGTCTGCCCCATCACGGTCACCCGCCGCTCCTGCATCGCCTCCAGCATGGCCGACTGGGTTTTGGGACTCGCGCGGTTGATCTCGTCGGCCAGCAGGATGTTGGCGAAGACCGGCCCCGGCTGAAACACAAACTGCCGGTTTCCATCGACCTCTTCGAGCATCGGATTGCCGGTGATGTCGCCCGGCAGCAGGTCGGGCGTGAACTGCACCCGCTTGCTCGCCAGCGCCAGGGCCTTGGAGAGCCCTTTGACCAGCTCCGTTTTGCCGAGGCCGGGCAGGCCCTCGAGCAGAATGTGCCCACGGGCAAGCAGGCCCACGATCACCATCTCGACGAGCTGTTCCTGGCCGAAGAGCACGGTGTTGAGGGCCGCGGCGAGCCGGTCGAGCCGCGCGGCGGCGGCTTCGGCCTCGGCCTGTGAGAGCGGCTCACCATTTGACGCAAGAGGCACCGTCGACGCGGGGACCGTGGTTCCTTCGGAGTGTGGTGGTTCGTCTGGTGTCATCCGGGCAGTTCTCAGGGCTTCTCAAAGAATCGCGTCACCGCGGCCTGCTCGGCAGGCAGCAGCGCGTCGATCTGGACCGCCGATCCGCCGTCACCTTCGCTGGCAATGTCGCCCCCGGCCCGCGGACCGGTGTAGGCCGTCTCGTCCACGTCATGCTCGCCATCCACCACCGCCAGCGTTGCGTCAGGAACGGCCCGTTCGGCGTCGGCAGCCTGATTGAGCTGTTCGACCGTGGTGGTGCCAAGGTTGGTTTCCGCATCAAATGCCAACTCGGCATCGCTGCGGCCGCGGGAAAGTCCCCCGCGGCCGGGCATGCCGCCGCTGGGTTCGCCGGCCGAGCCGGGCTTCTCGCAGGCCGTGCCTTGATTGCAGCCCTGGCACTCGCCGCATGGCTCGCAGCCCGAGCGGCCCTCGCACCCGCCGTCGATGCCGGCACGGGTGAACCCCGTGCAGTTGCCCAGCGCCTCGTGGAGAGCCGCCCGATTGGCCGCCAGCCGCTCGGTGACTGCCGCCAGCTGCTCCGACGTGAGCTGCCCCAGGTCCGCAGCCTTGAGCTCGCTAAGGACCGCGGCCAGGTCGCCGGCTGGCTGGAGGTCGCCGAGTTCCAGCCCCTTGATGGCCGCTGCCAGATCATTCGTGAGGGACTCGCGGAGCGACTCGGGCAGTGTGGTTTCCAGGGCCTTGAGCATGGCGGCCGCCTGTTCCGCCGCGGCGACGTTCTTCACCAGCTGCTGCATCGCGGCAGCCGTCTGCTCCTTGAGCGTGCCGGCGGCCTCGAGGCTCGCATGCTCATACCACTCGTCGGCTGGCCGCTCGGTCAGTTCCTGGATCTTGCGGCCGACCCGCTCAGCAGACGGCTCGTCGATGAACTCCGCCGTTTCCAACTCCTCGATCCACTGCTCGACCAGTCGCGCGTCGGTCGGCTTCTCGATCGTGTAGGGACGAGGCGGAGTGGCGGCGGTGATCGGGACCCAGGCTGCAAGCCCGAGCATGGCGGCGATGCAGGCGACTGCCGCTGCCGGGCGTTGCCACTGCCACACGACCGGCCACCGCGTGTCGGCGGACGATGGCCGCTCCGGCCAGGGGCCGATGCCTGCAGCCGCCGCGGTCAGCTGGGCGTGCAGGCCGAGGGCATCCTCAAGCCGGACGCCGGAGGCGTCCTGCGACTCAAAGTGACGGCGGCTTTGCCACCAGGCCGCGACCGCCGAAATGGCGAAGGCCCCGGTGATACCACCCCCGACCCACGCTGCACTGCCAGCCGCCCGCCAGCGGGCATAGAGCATCACCACCATACCAATCAGACCGATCAACGCTGCCAGCGGCAGCCAGCTGGCAAGCCACCAGCCAAGATTGATCTGACGCGAGAGCCGCCGAATGGCCCGCTGCCAAAACAGCTGGTTTTTTCCCAACGCCTGTGACGGGCATTCTGCTGGCAGATCGGTCATGCGTCACCGTCACCGAGGGCCGTTGCTCCCTCCTCAAGGATGCATCCGCGCGGACCCCGCGGTCAACACCCGCGCGGGTTTTCCCTCTGGCTGCACTTTTCAACGAGTGTTCGCAAACTTGCAGACCTGCGTCCCTCTGACCCGATTGATGCGTTTTTTGCATCGTTATCCGGTCAGTTATCCGGTCA
>CALGAS010000572.1 GCA_937959175.1 uncultured bacterium
ATGACGCTCTATCCCGACAGCAAGTGCACGCCGCAGCGGGCGGTCGACATCATCGAGTGCTTCGGGAACGAGCGGATCTGGATCAACTCGGCCGGTGACTGGGGGCCGAGCGATCCGCTCTCGGTCCCCCGCTGCCACGTCGAGATGCGACGACGGGGCCACACGGCCGACTTGGCCACCAAGATCAGCCTCGAGAACCCGCTGGCGTTTCTCGGCCAGTCGCCAGCATTCCGGTCACCCGGATGCTGACGCCCGCGGCAACCGTGACAGGAGGCGGTGGCAGCCTTACTTCGTCCGCGTGCCGGCCTGGCTGGCGGCCCGGCGGATGATCTCCTCGCCCTCGCTGGCAACCTTGCCGGCGACGTCGGAGACCTTCTGCTTGTCGATCGAGACTTCGATCTGGCCGTTGTTCTGCGAAATATGGACAGCGCCGGCGACAACCAGACCGCCGACGACCAGACCGATCAAAATAAGCGTGCGCATCACGATGGCATCCCTGCGGAAACGGCTGGCCGTCCTTGGCCCGCCGGCGGCCAGAAGGTCGCAGGCCCACCTCGCTCACGCAACGCCACTTTTTCCGGTGCCAGACGGTTCTTCACCGGCTGCTCGGCCGCCGAACCGCCGGTGACACTGCCCGCTGGTGGCGGCGGCGGACCGAGTTGCCGTAGACGTGCAGCGGGCGGTAGGGCCGCTGGGTGATCGGCACAGCCTTGAGCTGCTCGCGGGCCTCGCCCACGACGATGACGCGGGGATCAAAACGCCGCTCCGAAGCGTCCGCAGCCGAGGGGGCCGCAGTCGCGAACAGGGAGACGGCCAGAACAACAACACGGGCGTCGAAACGCATTGGCGAAAATCCTCTGGCGGGAAACGAAACGCCAAGGGAGATCGGTCCGGCAGCCCGAGCGTCCGCAGCTTCTCCGGCGGAGCCCCGCTGCTCGGCAGACGCGGTGCGGTCGGAACCCGGCGGCCCTCGGAACCCCTGCGGGCGAGGGGGCAGCCGAGCCGCACGTGTGCGCAAAGGCGTGTATAGTTGAGGCTTCGCTCGCTCGGGCCGCTTTTCCAGCCAGTGGTTGTTGTCGTCAGGAGGTTCATCGTGCAGGGATTCGAGCCCGGGTTATTCCTCGGCACCAGTTGCTGGCCTCGCCTGGCGGTCACCGCGATCGTCGCGGTCACTGGGGTGGTTTCGTCTGCGAACGCCGCCCTGGCCCACGGGCATGGCGGCGGACACGGCTACGGCTACGCCTCTCGTTGGCGAGCCCAGCAGATTCGCGATGCCAACTCCTGGCGGGATGGCTTTCGGGGGCCGCATGACTTCGGCGGCGGTGTGAAGATTCCGCAAGACGCCGGGCTCAACAAGGGGCTCGGCGGCGGACTGGATGGCCGTGGCTTCGGGGCCGCGGCGGTGCCGCTCGACGGCGGCGGTCGCCTCGATGGCTCCGATCTGCCGCTCGACGGCGGGGCCACGCAGGGCTACCGCACCGGGCGGTTTGCCGGCACGATCGACACCGCTGCACCTGCCAAGCCCGCCCCGGCCAAGCCGGCCGCTCCCGCCAAGCCGGCGCCGGCCCAGCCAGCCGGAGCCGTCGGCTCGTGAGCGGGGCGTTCCGCCGCCACGCCGACTCAGGTCGTCTCGCTCAGCGTTTGTCACTGGTCAGCCATTTTCGAAGGAGCAGTCATGAAGGCAGGTTTGATCGGGGGCAGCCACCGGGCTAGCAGGATGGCAGCAGTGGGGCTAATCGCGATCGGGATCCTCGCGGAAGCGGGTCTCGTGAGCGGCCTGCAGCGAGTCAGAGCGGCCGAGGGGACCGATCCGACGACCGCAATCCAGCAGGCGTCTGCCGCCTACGTTAAGGCGTTCAACACCAGCGATTACGTCGCCCTGGCCGACCAGTGGACCGAGCGTGCCACGCTGGTCGAAGGCAGCCTCGACCTCGAGGGCCGGGCGGCGATCATCGCCTCGCTCCGCACCTGGCGGGAGCAGCATCCTGCCGCTGCCATCGAGATCAAAGTCACCGATATCGAGCTGCTCGCCGAGCCGTTGGCCCGCGTGGCCGGCGTGCTCACGTTCACCTCACAGCCGGGCGGGCGACGCGTGCAGTCGCGGTTCACCAGCCTGCGGGTCCGCGAGGGCGACACCTGGAGGTTGGCGGAGTCGGTCGTGGTTCCCGAGCACGCGACCGCCCTCGACGGTCTGGCCTGGATGGTCGGCACCTGGACCGCCGAGACCGCCCGCGACAAGGACGGATCACGGACGACCATCGAGACGATCTACGAGCAGCCACTCGGCCCCTACTGCCTCGTGGGCCGCACCCGGATCCGTCCGGCCAACGGCGATCAGGTCGACGCCATGGAGGTCATCCATGCCGACCGCAGCACCGGCCTGATTCGCTGTTGGGTGTTCGACTCGACCGGTGCCTTCGGCGAGGGTGTGGTCGAGTCCGACGGTCTGGCGATCCGCAAGCGGTTCGTCGGTGCGCCGGCGGATCGGGCCGGCGGCCGGCTGGTCCGCTGGACGCAGATGCTCACCCCGGCCGGCGACAACCGCTGCACGATGCAGACGCTCGAGCGGAGCATCGACGAGGTCGCCGTCGGCGACGGTGAACTGCTCCATTTCCGCAAGGTGCGGTGACGCCGTGACGCACCGTGTTGCCAGCCGAGGCCGGCTTGTCCCGTCGCCAGTGATCATGCGGGCCGCCTCCCGCTGCCTCGCCCTCGGGATGCTCGCGTTGGCCGGCTGCGGCCGGCCGCAGCCGCCGCTGGTCGAGCTGCCGCCGCCGCTGGTTCGCGTGGCCAGGCCCGTGGCCCGGGACGTGACCGAGTATGTCGTCTTCACGGGCAACGCCGCCGCGGTCGAGGAGGTTGACATCCGGGCCCGGGTGGCGGGCTTCGTCACCGACGTCCACTTCATCGACGGCCAGCGGGTCAGCCGCGGGGAGCCGCTCTTCACGATCGACCAGCGGCCCTACCAGATCGCCCGCGACCAGGCGGCGGCCGAGGTCGACAAGCAGGCGGCGGAACTGGCCGAGCTTGAGCGGGAGGTGACCCGCAACGCCCCGCTGGTCCCCAGGAACGTGATCACCCGCGAGCAGTACGAGATCATGGTGGCCAAGCGGGACATGTCGCGGGCGATGCTCGAGAAGGCCCAGGCGACCCTCGCACAGGCAAGCCTCGACCTCGAGTTCTGCTCGCTCGTTTCGCCGCTCGACGGCCGGATCTCAGCCCGCAACGTCAACGCCGGCGACCTCGTCACGGCCGACTCCACCGGGAGCCGGCCGCTGACGACCGTCGTGAGCATCAAGCCGGTCTATGTCTACTTCGAGGCCGACGAGCGGTCGGTGCTGCGGTCGCGGGCCCGGGCGCTGGCGGCCAGGGCGGAGGCGACCGGCCAGCCCGATGCGCCCCCAGTCGAGTGGCGAAACATCAAGGAGCTCGGGATTCCTGTCGAAGTGGCCCTCGTGGCCGACGAGGGCTTTCCGCGGCGGGGCGTGCTCGACTTCGTCGACGTCGCGGCCGAGGCCTCGACCGGCACGATCCGCTGCCGGGCCGAGCTGGCCAACGCTGACGAGTTGGTCGTGCCCGGGATGTTCGTGCGGGTGCGGCTGCCTTTCGGCGATCCCCAGCCGTCGCTGCTCGTGCCCGACCGGGCGATCGGGATCGACCAGGGCCGCCGCTACGTCTGCGTGGTCGGCCCCGACG
>CALGAS010000573.1 GCA_937959175.1 uncultured bacterium
GCCCCCCGGCGCGAGCCGGGGGGACGGCGGGCCGTTGGGCCCTCCCGCTCCCGATAGCCACCCCGCGTTCACCACCACCACGCCCGATACGCCACCCGAACCAACCGCCTCCCGGTTTGCCAACCGGCCGGACGGCGGGCCGTTGGGCGATCCCCTTCTTGATGCCCACCGGGGCCGGCGGTGACATGCGGCCGCTCCGCGGCTCCTTCGGATCGAATCCGGGGGATTTTGCTACAGGGCGCCTGTTCGGCCGACTGGTCGCCGCTTGTGAGTCGCAAAGATTCCCCGGCTTCTGCGCGTGCCTCCGACCGACCCCTCCCCATAAAAGCCCCCCGGCGCGAGCCGGCCGGACGGCGGGCCGTTGGGCGATCCCGCTCCCGATAGCCTCCCCGCGTTCACCACCACCACGCCCAAACCGCGTTCACCACGCTGCGACTTCCAGCCGCCGTCTAGTCGCCGCCTACTCGCCGGGCTCGCCCCGCATATATGCCCGGTACTCCCCATCGAGTTCCTGATACTCCCGGCCGCAGAGGCCGGCGAGGGTGTCGGGGTCGACGGTGCCCGCATAGACCCGCGCGAGATACTCCACAAACGCCTCGCGGTAGCGGCCGCCGGCGGCGTTCATGAAAAAGTCGGCCAGGCCGCCGCACTGGTCGTAGAGCAGCGCGAGCCGTGGATCGGCCTGGAAATCCTCTCTGCCCAGGGCGGCAAGCTCCGCCAGCGGCACGAAGAAGCCGTCGGCGAGGAGCTTTTCCGCCGCCGGCCCGCGGCCCGCGTTGCGGCCGCCGATCGTCCAGCCGAAGCGGGCCTTCTCAGTCGACTCGCCGTAAAGGGCCGCCGCTTCGACCGCCCAGAAGCCGCACCGCTTACCCGGCTCGCCGCGATGTTTCAGGAAGTCTGCTCGCGACTCGGCGAAGAGCTGGTGAAAGCCCTCATGACGCACCGTGTCACGCGGCGGCCCGGCCGGGTCGGCGAAGAACCAGATCGTCGCCGTCGGCTGCCAGTAGATGCCGGCGGCGATCCCGATCCGGGGCTCGAGAGGTTCAAGTTCGGCCAGGTATTGCTTGCGACTGCCGCAGAGAATCGCCGAGTGGGGCGGCCGGGGGCGGGGCCGGCCCCGGCCGGCCAGCCGCTTTTCAAGTTCGGCGGGCTCGAGGGCGAAGCCGCCGAAGACCTGCCACCAAACCAGGCGGGTCGCCTCGAGTGCCGTGGCCAGCTCGCCGGTGATCACCGGCGGCGCCGTGGAGACGATCTCCCAGTGGTCGCTGGCGAACTGCCGGCCGCGGTTCACCTCGCGGAGTGTCGCATCATCGTCGGCCGCCGTGATCCAGCGGCCGCCGCGATAGCGAAGGCCATCGCGGTGCCGGGCCAGTTTGCCCTTGGTCATCCAGCCAAAGGCGGGATCGTAGGCCTCGCCGCGGTCGAGCCGCTGATCGGCCTCCGGCCAGACCCACTCGTCGCCCCGCCGCTCCCAGCCGACCGCGGCCCGGGCCCGCTCGTGATTCGGATCCTCTCGCAGCGTGAGAAACAGCAGCCGTACGACCTCGCTCGATCGTTGCCGCACCGGGTTCCAGTCGGCCGGCGGGTTGGCAAGCTCGGCCCGGGTCGGCTCGCGATCGAAGGCTCCGGCCAGGAAGCGGACATGCTCGAAGATGCCGGCGGCCCGGGCTCGGCGGGCGGCCAGAAAGTCCGTCCAGATCGACCGCTCCGAGTCGCTGTCGATGCAGGCGGGCGTCTCGACTGCGGCGGGGATGGCCAGGGCGATCTGCCGCCCCGCCTCTTCCGGCAGCACCCAGGCGTCGATGATCACGCCGAGTTCGGGATGGCCGCCGAGTTCACTGCGACGGAGCAGATCTTTCCTGGCCGCCGCGAACTCGTCGTCGAGTTCAACAAGCGACCTGGCCGGCTCGCCCCGCGGGGTCGCCGCGATGGCGGGCTGGCAGGCCAGGACCGTCGCCGCGATCGCGATCAGCCGGCTCACGACTCGGCAAAGGCCGCGTCGAACTGGACGTTGCTCGGCGCGAAGTCGAGGTTCTTGACGAACCGGGCGGCCTCGGTGGCCCCGTGCTCGCGATCCATGCCGCAGTCTTCCCACTCGACCGAGAGCGGCCCCTCGTAGCCGGCCTGGTTCAAGGCCCGGATGATCTCCTCGAAGTCGACGCCGCCGCGGCCGGGCGAGCGGAAATCCCAGCCCCGGCGGGGGTCGCCAAAGTTCAGGTGGCTGGCGAGGATGCCCGTCCGGCCGTTGAGCGTGACGATCGCGTCCTTGATGTGCACGTGATAGATGCGATCTGAGAAAGTCCGGATGAACTCAACCGAGCTGACGCCCTGCCAGTGGAGATGGCTGGGATCGAAGTTGAAGCCGAACTCCTCGCGGCGGCCGAGGGCCCGCAGGGCCCGCTCGGCCGTGAAGATGTCGAAGGCGATTTCCGTTGGGTGCACCTCCAGCGCGAACCGCACGCCGCACTCGGCAAACACGTCGAGGATCGGGTGCCATCGTTCGGCAAACTCCGCGAACCCCGCTTCGACCATCGACTCCGGAACCGGCGGAAATGAATAGAGCAGGTGCCAGATCGACGAGCCGGTGAAGCCGTTGACAACCGAGACCCCCATCTTCTGGGCAGCGCGGGCGGTGTTCTTCATCTCCTCGGCGGCCCGGGCATTGACGCCGGCGGGGTCGCCGTCGCCCCAGACGTGCGGCGGCAGGATCGCCTTGTGCCGCTCGTCGATCCGGTCGCAGACGGCCTGGCCGACGAGGTGGTTGGAGATTGCGTAGCAGGCGAGGTCGTGTCGCTCGAGCTGGTCCCGCTTGGCGGCGCAGTAGCTGTTCTCCTCGAGGGCCCGGGTCACGTCGAAGTGATCACCCCAGCAGGCCAGTTCGAGGCCCTGGTAGCCAAACTCTCGCGACTTGCGGGCGAGGTCGTCAATTGGCATGTCGGCCCATTGGCCGGTGAACAGGGTGACGGGACGGGCCATCGATAGACTCCTCGTGAGCGGTGGGCGGAAGTGGTTCAGCGGGGTCGAGACCACCCCGCCTCAGTCGGGGATTCTGCCAGATTCACCGGGCCCGGGAAACCGGCGGGAAGGCGTTTCGTCCAGTGCGGAAACCGGCAGCCCGCGGAAATCGGAAAAATCGTGCGAAGCGGCAAGGCCGGTGATGCCGATAGGAGGGGAAGGCGGGGGATGCCCTCTGCTGTCCCGGCTCGGTCAGGTACCCATGCTCTACAGTCTCACTGCCAACATCGCCGTGGCCCACTATCCGAAGACGGCCGGGTCGGCGATCGCCGCCTGGTTCCGGCGGCGGTTCCCCGATGCCCGGTACGTCAGGCCCGGCCACCCGCATGTCGACGTCCGCCGGTCGCTGGCCTGGCTCTCCGGCGGACACAGCCTGCCGCCGGTCGCCCGGCTGCGATACCTCGCCCGGGCATCCAACTGGCGGCTGCCGATCAAGCCGCGGCCCGATTTGCCGGCCACGATCCGGATCATCGGAGTGGTCCGCGAACCGCTCGAAATGCTCGGCTCGCTCTACGCGTATTGGCGGCGGGGCGATGCCAACCCCAATCCTCGTGACCGCCTGGTGACGGCCGCCTGGGAGGGCCACTTCACCGAGTTCGCCCGGCGGGCGATCACCGGCAGGCTGCTGTCGTACGCCCGGTTCTTCGATGCCGGTGGCCCGGCCTGGGCCAATACCCGGC
>CALGAS010000574.1 GCA_937959175.1 uncultured bacterium
CAGAAAGCTCGGCAGGAAGTTGCGGCGAATCTTGGTGTAGAGGCTGCGGCGGCCGCCGCCATCGAGCGGCCCCGACTGCGGTCGGCCCCGGCCCTCGTGGAAGTCGGTCAGGAAGACCTCGACGCTCGGGCCCCCGACGGTGCGGTCGAGCCGGCCGCTGACGGCGAGGATCTTGTCGCGAATCGCCTCTCCTTCAAGCCGCCGCAGCGGGTAGTGGTGGAGCAGCAGGTTGAGGGGATCGCGTGCGGCGGCCTCCGGACTCGGCGTCGAGGCCATCCGCCAGGTGCTGCTGGTGACGATCTCGCGGATCAGCCGCTTGACGCCCCAGCCTTCCTCGACGAACCGGACGGCGAGGTGATCGAGGAGGGCCTGAGCCCCGGCGTCGGCCGGAGGCTCGCCCAGCTTGCCGAAGTTGTCGGTGGTCGGCACGAGGCCGCGGCCGAAGAGGTGGTGCCAGAGCCGGTTGACCATCACCCGGGCAGCCAGCGGATTGGCCGGGTCGAGCACGCGGTCGGCCAGTTCGAGCCGGCCCGAGGAGTCGGCGGGCCAGGCCGGCTGGTCGGCGCCGTCGATCGCCTCGAGAAACCGCCGGGGCGAGAGCTCACCCGGCCGGGCCGCCGAGCCCTTCAAGAGCACGAACTGATCGATCCCGTTGCCGTCGAGGAGGGCCGGCGCGGTTGCCGAGACGAGCCGGGCGTCGGCGAGGATCCCGGCCCGCGTGGCGGCATGAGCCGCCGCGTCCGCCCGGATGGCGGCGGCCGGCTCGTGGTCCCAGTCGATCGCCTCGCCGGCCAGGGCGGCATTGAGTTCGACCGGCCAGCGCGGTGCAACCCGCTCGGGCTTCTCGACCGCCGCCACCGTCTCGGCGACACCGGCCTCGCCCTCGATCGCGGCGTATTCGACGTGGACGACGTGGCCGGCCGGCCAGTCTTTGATGTCCCGGCGAAGGTCCTGCCTGATCCACTGCCACTCGCCCTTCGTGTCGACGGTCATGACATGCGGGCCGTAGAGCGGGCCATGCACCATCACATGCCCGTCGACGATCGTGGCAATCTGGAGCCGCCCCCGCACCCGATGCCAGAGGACGCCCTCCGTGAGCCGCCGCTTGGGCGTCCGCAGGAGGCGGCCGGCCCGGTCGATGCCGCCCAGCGCCTTGGGATCGCGGGTGCCGACCGATCGCGACGTCGCCCAGACAGCATCGCTGCGGGCGTGGCCGAGCGGTTCGACGCTGATCGGCAGCGGCCCGTCGGCAGCGGCCGGCCCGATCACCGGCTGACCGGCCGGCACGATTTCCCAGGCGGCTCCGTCGCAGATCAGCCGCATCGCCTGCTCGCCTCGCGTGTAGTCGGCCAGCACCGTCTCGGTCGTCGCGGCGTTGGCCGGCAACGGCGACTCGGCGGTGATGCCCGTCAGGGACTCCAGCCGGGGCAGGATGTCTGCCCGGGTCGCGGCGTCGGCGGCGGCAAGCCGGGCCGCCACTCGGCGGTTGGCCTCGAGCGATTCAAACGGCACCTGCCGATAGCTGCTCGACATCACCATCCCGGCGATCGCGTAATAGTCTTCGTCGGAAATCGCGTCGAACTTGTGGTCGTGGCAGCGGGCACAGCCGAGGGCCAGCCCGAGAAACGCCTTCCCGAAGGTGTCGACCCGGTTGTCGATCCGGTCGGCCTCGTCCTGCCTGATGTCGACCGGCGAGTGGACTTCCTCCCCGAGCAGCCAGAAGCCGGTGCCGAGCACCGACTCGTTGCCGCCCTCGGCCGACAGCCGGGGCGGCTCGATCAGATCGCCGGCAATCTGCTCGCGGACAAACTGGTCGTAGGGCAGGTCGGCATTGAGGGCCCGTACCACCCAGTCGCGATATTGCCAGGCATTGGGGATCGGAAAGTCGAACTCATGCCCCCGGGTTTCGCCGTAGCGGGCGACATCGAGCCAATGCCGGGCGAACCGCTCGCCATAGTGCGGCGAGGCGAGCAACGCATCGACATACCGCTCGAAGGCCTGCGGATCAGGGTCGTCCGCCACCCGGGCGACATCGGCCGGATCAGCGGGCAGGCCGGTCAGGATCTCGCTGGCCCGCCGCACGAGCACCGCCCGCGGGGCCTCCGGGGCCGGCTCGAGCCCGGCCGCCTCCAGCCGGCTCAGCACGAAGCGGTCGATGTCGCCGCGGCACCAGGCGGCCTCATCCACGGCAGGCAGGGCGGGCCGCTCGGGCCCATGCCAGCACCAGTGGTCGGCCTTGCGGGCGGCGATGTCGAAGGCTTCGATCCGGGCT
>CALGAS010000575.1 GCA_937959175.1 uncultured bacterium
CCCATCGACTGGAGGCGGATCGCCGCCGCCAGGCCGCCAAAGCCGCTCCCGATTACGGCCGCCCGCCGCCGCGGGCCGGCTCCGAGCCGCGGTGGTGGCGATCCTGCGACGGTCGCCACGCTCACGGCAGAACCTCCGCCGCCGTCGGCTCGGTGGCAAGCCGCAGGGCGTCGGACACCTCAGCCAAGGGCCGCGTGCTCCGGGTTCCGTCGGTCGCCGCGGCCAGTCGCGCCGTCGCCGCATCGAGCCGTGCGTTGATCGCGGCAGCGGCACGCCCCTGCGAAGCCTGGAGGAGATCGGTGGCGACCGTCCGAAGCGAGGTCGCATCCTGCCGCGACCGCCGCAGCCGCCGCTGGAGTTCGGTGAATCGCCCGGGCGACAGCTCGCCGGCAGCCCAGACCCAGGGCCAGGTGACCCGCCGGTTTTTCAGGTCGTCGCACCGCTGCGACCCGTCGACCAGTCCCCGCAACTCGTCGAGGTCGTTTTTCATCTGCAGGCAGATGCCCACCCGGCAGCCGAAGGCCGCCGCCGCTCGCAACGTCGAGGCGTCACCAGCGGAGGCATGCGCCCCGCACCAGGCGGCGAGCGAGACCAGCCGGCCCGTCTTCCATCGCGAGATCGCCAGCGCCGTGGCGTAGGCCTGCCGGGGCGTCACCTCGTCCACGCGGGTCGAAAGATCGATCGCCTGCCCCTCGTGGCATTGCCGGCCCACCTCGATGAATCGCTTCAGCACCGCAGCCGAGCGTGCCGGATTTTCATAGGCGGCCCCTGCCAGTTCCAGGGCCCGGAAGTACATCCAGTTGCCAGCGTTGACGGCCCGGGCCGGCCCGATCACACGGTGGATCGCCGGCTGCCCCCGCCGCGTCAGCGAGTCGTCTTCAAAGTCGTCGATCACGAGCGACCCGGCGTGCAGCATTTCGACCGCGTCGATGATGACCGGCGGGGCCTCCCCGTTGCCGCCGGCGAACTCGTAAGCCCGCTGCAGCAGAGCCGCCCGAAAACGCTTGCCGCCGACGCCGGGATAGAGGTCGGGGGCGAGCTGAAGCGCCTTGGACCAGCCGTGTCGCGTACGGCTGGTCTGATGCGTGCCTCCGGCAAAACCGAGCGGGTTGGCTGTCATGTCGGCACCGGCCCCGAAAAAGAGAGAAAAGACCTGGCGAAGCGAACTGGCGCAAGCCCCAGCGGAGGCCGTCCGATGACGATCCGAGCTGCGTCCGAGACGGTAAAGCGATGACTGTAGAAGCGGGCGATCCGCTCCTCCGAAAGCACCCGGTAGAACCGCCGGAAGATCTTCCAGCGATCGGTCGGCGTGACGAGGCAGAAGAGCAGCCGATTCAAGAAGCGGGCAAAACTCCTCCGGAGCGAATCCCGCGAGGCGGCCGTCGCCAGGTCGGCAGCGACCCTGTCAGACGGGGTCCGAGCGACGAGTTCGGCAAAGCGGATCGCCAGCGGCATCGAATAGCCCGTGGCCGCGTGGTACCAGCCACCGGCATAGCCGCCGGCGACCGGCAGCCGTTCGTCTCTGCGAATCGCCGCATACGGCATCGGCAGACAGCCCCGTTCGGTGCGAACCACGCCGGTCACCGCGACGCCCGCCTCGGCCAGCCGCGTTGCCATCAGGTCGTCAGCCCGGGCCTCATCGCAGGCGGGCTGCTCGGAAAACCGGGTGTATTCCAGCAGCACCCGGCGGGGCCCGAATGGCAGTTCATACAGGAACTCAAATCCCTCGGCCTGATCCGCGCGGACATCCATCACCGTCGGCTCAGCCGCGGGCCACCGCTGGTCGGTCTCGTATTCGCGGCCGATGAAGGTCTGATAGCCCACGCCGCCGGGAACAGCCGCCGCGGCCGCCCGGCCGCGACAGTCGATCACCACCCTGCCCGAGATTTCGGCCTCATCCCCGAGCCGCACGCAGGTCGGCGAGAGGATTTCGCAGGCCGTGCCGGTGCGAATCTCGAGGCCGCCGCGGCCGGGCCCGCCCTCAGCGGCGGCGGCCAGCGAGCAGGTCGCCTCCCGGAGGCGGTCGGAAGTGATCGTCGCATAGGGAATCTGCACCCGGCGGGCGAACCCCGGAAACCGAACGCGGTAGCCCGGCCAGCGATGGGCGACGAGCGGGTCGAACCAGGGCCGGGCCTGCTCCGGAACATCGGTCTCGTGGAACGACCAGGTGTGATTGCCGCAGAGTTGATCGGCTTGTTCGATGAGCAGGACGGCCGCCTCGGGCTGATGGTGGGCGATCGACTGGGCCAGCAGACAGCCCTGCAGGCCGCCGCCCACGATCACGTAGTCCTCTTCGGGAATCGAGGTCATGCCGGGCTCCCCGCCTGAACCGTCCGCGTCACTCCTCGGCCGCTCCAGTCTCCGATCACGCCGGCAATCCCGTGCAGCAGAAGATGCGGCGCGGCGACGCTGCTCAAGCCAACGAACGTCGCCCGGATGAGCGTGTCGTTCCAGGTTGGCCCCCGCAGCACGGCCACCGCCACCACCGCGATCAGGGCGATCGCCCCGATCGTCATCGGCGCGAGGCTCCTGGCCAGTTGCAGCCAGGTCTCACCGAGCTCGACCCGCAGCCGCTTCAGCCCGCGGGCCGAGTGCCAGCCGCAGAAGTAGACCAGGAAGCCAACCAGCGGGCTGGTCACCGCGAAGAGCACCGCGAGCGACGCGACGACCGCGGTGTCAGCCAGCAAGACCCGTCGCTTCCGTCCGCTGGCGGCCAACGCGGCCAGCCCCTCGAGCAGCCAGCCGGCCGCGGCAACGGCGAGCAACACCCAGCCGCAGGGGGTCAGGACCGCGACGGCCCGTTCAACCTCGGGCCCGAAGCCCCGCGGCGAGGCAACGGACAGGATTCGCACGACCTCCCCCCCGTGAAACACGAGCGACGCCCAGATCACAAGCCCTCCGCGGGCGAACCGGAAGAGAGGCCGCAGCGACCGCGGGCCGATCGAAAGCCGCGGATCCTCCTGGCCAAAATGCCAGGCCGACGCCACGAAGAACGCCACGATCGTCAGGGCCGGCGCGGCAAACCAGCCCAAGACGACCAGCCCCGCGATCGCCAGGTAGCCAACCAGAAAGACCGGCAACCAGGCATCGCCCAGCAGCGGCTCGAGCCGCGGCCGGGCGAAGCGGTGGTCGGCCGCCCCGTGCGGCAGACCGACCGCCGCCACGAGCGTGGCCAGGGCGATGGCCGTAGCCGTCGCCCCGGCCTGAGAAAAAAAGCACACGGCCCCGATCATCGCCCAACAGAGCAAGATTACCGAGGCCGCGTGCATGACATCACTGTTCTTCCGCGAAAAGGTCGCGTCGATCAGGCCGCAGCCAGCGACGCCTCACCCGACTTGCTGCTCTTCGCCTTGGCGATCAGATAGATCAGCACGCCGAAGCCCGCCTTGGCGGT
>CALGAS010000576.1 GCA_937959175.1 uncultured bacterium
GCCCCCCGGCGCGAGCCGGGGGGACGGCGGGCCGTTGGGCCTTCCCGGTTCCCGGTAGTCTTCGAACCGTTCGCCACCAATCCGCCCAATCCGCGATCAGCCCGAAATGACCCCTGGTGGCTCTTCTCGCTCCGCGAGGGCACGGCGGGCTGTTGGGCTATCCCGGTCCCCGGAAGCCGACAAGGCCGTCGATCACCTTCGGCCCGCCAGCCAGCGGGCCTGCTCGACGCGGCGGATCGCCTCGGCCGCCGTGTCGGCCGTTGCCGTCAGGTGGCCCATCTTGCGGCCGG
Source organism: uncultured bacterium (assembly GCA_937959175.1). GTDB lineage: Bacteria > Planctomycetota > Planctomycetia > Pirellulales > UBA1268 > QWPN01. The sequence goes on from CALGAS010000576.1 coordinate 291, forward strand.
GACGGGGCTGGCGTTTGCCGTAGAGATGGAGCCGGACGCCGGGGACGCTCAGGGCGGCGGCCCAGTCGGGCTCGACGGGAGCGGCCGGATCGTCGCCCCAGCAGTCGCCGAGGAGGTTCGCCATCGCCGCCGGCGAGAGCGGCCGGGTCGAGCCGAGCGGCAGCCCGCAGATCGCTCTGACCTGCTGCTCGAACTGGCTCGTCTCGCAGGCCTCGATCGTCAAGTGCCCCGAGTTGTGGGTGCGGGGGGCGATCTCATTGACGAGCACCTGGCCCTCCTTTGTCACGAAGAACTCGACGCAGGCGACACCGACCACGTCGAGGGCCGCGAGCACCCGCTCGGCCGTCTCGGTCGCGGCAGCGAGCACCTCGCCCGGAAGCCCGGCCGGGACGCTCGCGATGTCGAGGATGTGGTTGGCATGGCCGTTGCGGGACGGCGGGAAGGCGGCCGTGCCACCGCCGAGATCGCGGGCGGCCACCACCGAAATCTCGCAGTCGAAGTCGATCCAGCCCTCCAGCACGAAGCGTTGCGGGCCGGCGGTCGCGTCGCCGCCGAGTTCATGCCAGGCCGTCTCAAGGTCGGCCGGGGAGACGATTCGCCGCTGCCCCTTGCCGTCGTAGCCGAAGGCGGCCGTCTTGAGCACCGCCGGCAGGCCGAGCTGGTCGGCGGCGGCCTGGAGTTCAGCGAGCGTTTCGATCACGCGATGCGGAGCGCAGGCGAAGCCGTACTCGACGAGGAACGCCTTCTCACGGGCCCGGTTCTGGGTGATATGAAGCACCCGCGGATGAGGGCGGACCGGGACCGCCGCCGCCAGGGCCTCGCCGGCAGCGGCCGGCACGTTCTCGAACTCAAAGGTGACCACGTCCAGGCCCCGGGCCGCGGCTGCCAGAAAGACCGGGTCGTCGTAGGAGCCGACATGGAGCCGGTCGCAGTGCCGCGCGGCCGGGCAGTCGGCGATGTCGCTGATCGCCTCGACGCGGTAGCCCATCCGGCGGGCCGCCATCGCGAACATGCTGCCGAGCTGGCCGCCACCGAGGATTCCGAGCGTCGCCCCTGGCAGGATCGGGCGGACGGAGTCGTTGGCTGCCAACGGCATCGCTACCGCTCCGGGGGCCGGTCTGACGGGCCGGACGGGTCGGTGGCGAGATCTTCGCGGAGCACCCGGGCGGTCTGCTCGGCCCGGTAGGCACGGAGCTTCTCGCGGAGCGAAGCGTCGTCGAGGGCGAGAATCGAGATCGCCAGGAGGGCGGCGTTGGCTGCCCCGGCAGGGCCGATTGCCAGCGTGCCGACCGGCACACCCGCCGGCATCTGGACGATCGAGAGAAGCGAGTCGACGCCCCGCAGCATCGACGACTCGACCGGCACGCCGAGCACCGGGAGGTGGGTGCCGGCGGCCAGCATCCCCGGGAGATGGGCCGCTCCACCAGCCCCCGCGATGATCACCTTGAGGCCGCGGTCGGCCGCGGAGGCGGCATAGGCGGCGAGCTTCTCGGGCGTGCGGTGGGCCGAGACCACCTCGCAGGCGTGGGGCACGCCGAACTGCTCGAGCAGGTCGGCGGCCCGCTGGAGCGTCGGCCAGTCGGAGCGGCTGCCCATCACGACGCCGACGAGCGGTGGGGCGGCGGAGGGCATGGGGCGATCCGGTGTGGCGGCGATTGGGGGAGCGGCTGGCCGGCTGAGATTCCCGGCCCATGACGGCGTATCTTGCGTGGCTGCCCGCGGCGTTGCAAGGTGTGGCGATGCCCCGCGCTCTTCCCGATACCCTGCGAATCAGCTGGCCCGCCGGTGCCTCGGCTCCGCCGGCCGAGACCGACGCGGCCCTCGACCGGGCCGCCGGACTGCTCCGAGAAGGCGGACTCGTGGCGATCCCAACCGAGACGGTCTACGGCCTGGCGGCCAATGCCCTCGACGAGGAGGCGGTGGATGGGATCTTCCGGGCCAAGCGACGGCCGGCCGGCAATCCCCTGATCGTGCACGTTGCCGACGCGGGGATGGCCCGCTCGCTCGCCGGCTCCTGGCCCGAGGCGGCCGAGCGGATCGCGGCGGGCCTCTGGCCGGGCCCCGTGACGGTCGTCGTTCCCAAGGGGCCGCGGGTGCCGGGGATCGTGACCGCCGGCGGCGAGACGGTCGCCCTGCGGTGCCCCGACCATCCGCTGGCCCGGCGGCTGATCGAGCGGGCGGGTGTGCCGCTGGCCGCGCCGAGCGCCAACCGCTCCGAGCAGATCTCGCCGACCACGGCGCACCATATCTTGGAAGGCCTCGGCGATAAGGTCGACCTGATCCTCGACGCCGGCCCCTGCGGCCGCGGCATCGAGTCGACCGTGATCGACTGCACCGTCACGCCGCCGCGAATTCTCCGCCCCGGGCCGCTTGCCCGGGACGAACTCGAGGCAGCGGTTGGCGGCCCGGTCGCCTGGCCTGAAGCAGGGCAAGCTGCTGGCGGCGACCCCGCAGTCGCTCGCTCCCCCGGCACCGGCCGACGGCATTACGCCCCGCGGACGCCACTTGAGCTGCCGGCCGATCCGCCGGCCCGGGTGGCCGAGCTGCTCGCTGCCGGCAAGCGAGTCGGCTGGCTGGTGTTCGCGGCGGCCGTCGAGCCGCGACTCGCCAGCCACCGCGAGCTCGTCGCCGTGCCGATGCCCGCCGATCCGGCGGGCTATGCCCGGCTTCTCTATGCGACGCTC
>CALGAS010000577.1 GCA_937959175.1 uncultured bacterium
TGGTCGCTCCCAAGGTCCTGTAACTCGACCCACACGCTGTCGCCATCGCGATAGCCGGTTCCTGGTGAGCGCATCAGCGTGAGCACGTCCCCTTGCCTGTCGACAACGAGATCGACAGTGAGTCCGCTGCCGTCGCCATTGGTGTGGGTGCTGACGTTTTGGAAGACGTAGCCGGGTGCCCAGACAGGGAGCGTGCCACCAACGTTGAGTTCCACGGGCGGATAGGAGAGATCCTTGATTGCCCCCGCCGGTCCCGTCGGCGCGGTCGAGGGCCGGTCGTCAAAACTCTCCAGCACCGCACCCGCTTCGACCGTAATCGTTTCCGCAACCAACGTGATATCACCAGAGTCAGCGGTCGAAACGCCGTCTGCCCCCGTCACCCGCGTGGAGATCCCGACCCCAGCGGCCACGCGAATCGTGTCGGCCTGGATGGAGACTGTGCCGCCGAGTGTGCGGACATTGCCAGTGAAGTCGTAGCGAGAGGCATCGCTCTGAATGAGGTCCATCTTCGCAGCAGGCTCGAACTGCGACCATGTGACGGTCGCCTGGCTGCTCGAGACGCCCTGGATCTTCTGCGTCCCCGCAGGAATGGAGAGCTCCTCACGCTTGGCGGTGTTCGCCCGGGTCGCTGTGTCGTAGTAAGCGATCGCTGGCGATACCTCCTCAACCGTCAGCGTGCCGCCGGCAACGGCATACGTCAGCGTGCGGTCGAACGGGGAGCCAATCAGGGTGGCGACACCACCGATCGACGTATCAAGTGCGAACGGCCGCTCCATGTTGGTAAAGCGAATGGCGGCAACGCCGTCATACACGCTGTCGGCAGCAATCAGCGTTTCAGCCGCGCTCGCCGGCAGCAAGACACTGAGACTGCCGGGAGCAAGAGGATTCTCAACGGCGATGGAATCCTGCGAGCCAACGCCGCCGTCGATCACGCCCGCCACACTGCCGCCTGCCCGCAGCAGAAAGCCATCACGGGCTTCAGCCTGGCCTGTGAGGTTTTCAAAACCTGAAAAACGTGCACCGTTGACCAGGCCGGCGTTGTCGGCGGTAATCTCCCAGTTGGCTTCGAGGCCTTGCGGTCCAATAAGGGTGTCGAGCGAGCTGCTGCCACCGATCAGAGTCCCGATCCGTCGCACTCCGGCAGCGGCCGTCATTGGCGAGGGGTCGACGATTGCCATGTCGACCGTCACTGCGGTTTGGAAGGCGGAATAATCGAGCGTGTTGGAGCCACCGCCGCCGTCGAGCGTTCCGCTGACCGCGCCCGCTGCCTGCATCACGAACGTGTCGCCGCTGGCGCTACCGCGGAGGTTCTCAAAGCCCTCGAAGCTGACGGTGGGAAAGGCTTCTTCGAGCTGCAGTCTGCTCGGCTCCTGGCTGTCCCAGGCGTAACCATTCAGTGGCACGACTGATGGCGGATCGACGAGCAGCTTGATGGTGGATTCATCGACGACGAGCACCGTGTAGGTCTTCGCATTTTCCAGGCCGCTGGTGTCGGTCTCGCCGGTAAAGGCATAGGCAACCGCCGCTCCGTCTGGCAGTCCGTGCGGACTTGCAAAGCCGATTGTCTGAGCCCACGGATCAATCTCGATCTGATCGCTCTCGAGGCTGATGCTGCTCCCGCCGGTGGGCGTCAGCGTCCGCGTGCCGAATGACCACGCTCCGCCCGAAAGATTCGCCAGCTCGGCCACTCCTGAGGTGAGGCGGAAGGCAAAGTCATCCACCACGAGCACGGAATAGACCTCGTCTGAGACGAGCCCGCTGGATGGACTGGCAGGGTCGGCGCTGGTGTAGCGAACAGACTCCCCCGTGGAAAAATCGTGCAGAAACGGCAGGCGAATCGTGCTGGAGGAAGTGTCGACGACGGTCTCACCGCCGCTGAGGAGAACCTCGTGGCTGCTCGTGGCAGCGATGCTGCCAGCATTCGTGCCGGAAACTGTCCAGGTGTTGGTGGCGTTGAGACCGATCAGCGTGTCGCTTCCGCCCGTGCCGATGAAGGCGTCTATGCCCTCATTGTCCAGCTCGACTTCGATGACGCGGGCCGTGCTACCCGCGCTGAAGTCAAGCGTGTCCAGACCGCCGCTGCCACCAGAAACAGATCCCGTGATCAGTCCGTCTTCGGCATAGACAAAGCGGTCGTCAGCGGCACCGCCCAACAGGTTGGCTACGCCCGTGAAGGTCACCAGCCCATTGAGGGTGCCGGCGTTTTCCCCGGTAATGGTCCAGGCGTTGTCGATATCGGAACCGGCAAGGATGTCTTCGCTGCCAGTGAAGATGATCGGCGGAATCACGCCCTGAAGTGCACCCACAGTCAGCTGGTTGATGCTCAGGCCGAGCGACACGGTGAGGCTCTCGGAAGGCAGCACAAACGTCAGCCGGTCGACCTGCTGCCCGCTGGCCACGTCGTAGAAGTCGACGGTGTCACTGATCAGGCGGACGTTGGCAGCATCGACTGATTCGATCAAGAATCGCTCAGGGAGAAAACTGCCCGAAATCACCCGGGCGGTGGTCGTGCCGGCGAGCACCGGCTCGACCCCCGCAAACCGAATCGTTTTGCCGAACTGCGTGAAGCTGCCTGCGGCCGTGGAGGCGGTGTTGACGATGACATACGTGTCCGCCGTGTCGGTTTCGACCGCCAGATTGTCGAGCCCGCCCGAGCCGCCCGCGATGCTCCCGCTGAGACTTCCGTCGGCCGTGACCAGGAAGCTGTCCGTGGTCGTATCGTAGCCGGTGAGATTCTCAATCCCGGCGAACAGCACCGCCTCTCCTTCTCCAAACTCGACCTCGCCGCCATCACTGCTGCTGATTCGCCACGCAGCGTCGGCGGCGGGGCCCCGGAGCGTGTCGCTGGCCTCGCCGCCGGTGACCCCGATGATGTTGCGAAACCCGCCTGTTCCCGTCGCCGTCGCCTGCCCAAGGTCGATGACAATCGCCGTTTCGTAGTCGCCGTAATCGAGGCCGTTCTCACCCGCGCCCCCATCAATCACGCCCGTGATGCTCGCGCCATCGACGAACGCAAAGCCGTCGTTGCCATCACCGCCGACGAGGTTTTCGATGCCCGTGAACTCAATCCTTTCGTTGATCGATCCGGCATTGACCGTGGTGTCGGTGAGGCCGACGCTCCACTCGTTGCCAAGCGAGGTCGCCACGATCGTGTCATCGGCAGTGCCGCCGGTGATCGAGACCGATGGAATGTCTCCATCGCCGATCGTGAAGGTGTTGGCTGAGACGCCACCGACGAGGTCGGCAGCATCAAAGCCCGCAAGGACGAAGGCGGTGCCGCCCACGGTGAGGGTCGAGCCGGTGAGCGTGAAGTTGGCATCTGTCGCAACGCTCACGGTGTTGCTGTCATCGCCATCGCCGGTAAACGTGATCGTGGCCACCGGGCCAGCGAGGGACAGGTTCGCCACGTCGAGCCGGAGGATGTCGTCGCTGCTGGTGCCGGCGATCCGTATCCCGCCAGTGACGGCGTCGGCCTGGAGAGCTGACGACACAACCGTTGCGGGGTTGGCCGTATCGACCAAGTGCAATTGGCTACTAGTCGTGTCGAAGGTGAGTGTGAGATCCGTCAGACCTCCGGCCGTGGCGTAGGAGAGGTCTGCGGCCAGCATCGCCCGCTGCTCGAGAGGCTCGTAGGAAAAAACCAGGGGAAGGGTCGGGGGCCGGCCTGTGCGCCGTTGGAAACCCGCAGAGAAGCGATTGCGGCGACGGCCCCGGCGAATAGCTGCGTGAAGACGCTGCTGAAACGTCGGCAGCCAGTTCGACTTCATGAACTTCATCAGAGGCTCCAAGCAAAACAGTCCGGCTCAGAAACAGTCCGGCTCAGAAACAGTCCGGCTCAGAAACAGTCCGGCTCAGAAACAGT
>CALGAS010000578.1 GCA_937959175.1 uncultured bacterium
GCCACGAACCATGCCGAGGCGCTTGCAGCCTGGGCGGCGGCCCGCGTTCCCGCCGGCGAGCGGCCCGGTCGGCAGACGATCATCGATCGGCTCGCGGCCGACATCGCCCTGCTCGACGAGGCGCTCGGCCGGCAGCTCGACGCGATCCTGCACCACCCGCGGCTGCAACAACTCGAAGCTTCCTGGCGGTCGCTCCTCTGGCTCGTCGATCGGGCCGACGAGGCGGCCGGCGGCGGCACCGACGAACGGGCCCGCGTTCAGGTGCGGTTTCTGTCGGCCAGCAAGCGGGACCTGGCCCGCGACCGAGCCGGCGCCTTGGAGTTTGACCGCTCCGCCCTGTGGCGAAAAATCTACGAGGACGAGTTTGGCACGCCGGGCGGCACCCCCTACGGCCTCCTGATCGCCGACTACGCCTTCGGCCGCCATCCAGAAGACCTCGATCTGTTGACGGGCCTGGGCGAGATCGCGGCCGCGAGTTTCGCTCCGCTGGTTGCCGCCCCCCGGCCCGACCTGCTGGGCATCGACTCGTTCCACGACCTCGAGGAGGTCCCGGCGATCGACGTGCTGCACGCCGGGACCGATTACACGAAATGGCGGTCCCTCCGCGACCGCGAGGAGTCGCGGTTCCTCGGCCTCGCCCTGCCGCGAGTGTTGGCGCGGCTGCCTTATGACGGCTGGATCGGTGAACCCGACGGCCGGGCGGCCGAGGAACGCAGCTGGGCCCGCCGCGGCTTCCGCTACCGCGAGCGGGTGGACGGGCGGGACGGGGGAAAGCGGCTCTGGACGAGCGCGGCCTGGGCCTTCGCGGGAGTGGTGATCGCGGAGTTTGGTCGCTCCGGCTGGTTCGCCGACATCCGCGGCGGCTCGCGGGGGCAGGCCGGCGGGGGCCTCGTGGAGGGACTTCCCGTCGAGACCTTCGGCCCCAGCGAACCGGTGGCATACCGCCGCGGGCCGACGGAGACGACGGTCACCGAAACGGCGGAGCGGCGGCTGGCGGCGGCCGGGTTTCTGCCGCTGGTGGCGACCGGTGCCGACGGCCGGGCGGTGTTTCACTCGAATCAGTCTCTCCATCTCGCGCGACGGTATGACCGGGCCGAGGCGACCGCCAACGCCCGCGTCTCGGCGATGCTGCAATACATGCTCTGCGTGTCGCGGTTCGCCCACTACCTGAAGGTTCTCGGCCGCGACAAGGTCGGCTCCGTCGCCTCGGCCGACGACCTGGAGCACCTGCTCAACGAGTGGATCCACGACTACGTCACGCCCGACGATCGGGCATCGGCGGAAACCCGTGCCAGCCTGCCGCTGCGGGCGGCGCAGGTCGAGGTGCGAGACGAGCCGGGCACGGCCGGCGGCTACCGCGTGGTGATGCACCTGCAGCCCCACTTCCAACTCGACGAACTGGCCACGTCGGTGCGGCTGACGACATCCATTCGCAAGAAATGACTCACGAGGGCTCGGGCCGAAAGGCTGGAGCCGGGCAAACAGATCACGCTCGGGAAGGAGCGATTCCAATGGGCAGAGCGGGAGACCTCTACCGGGCCGGGCAGCTGGCGGCGGCGATCGATGCGGCTGTTCAGGCGGTCAAGGCGGAGCTCGCCGATCTCTCGGCCCGCTGGCTGTTGGCCGAGTTGTTGATCATCGGTGGCGAGTTCGACCGTGCCGACGGCCAGCTCGACACGGTCATGTCGCTCGACGCCGGGGCCGCGGCCACGGTCGTGCCCGTGCGGCACCTGCTCCGCGGCGAAACGGCCCGGCGGGACTTCTTCTCGGGGGCGGGCCTGCCGGAGTTTCTCGACGAGGGTCCGACCGCGACCATGCGGCTGCTGCTCGAATCAGGGGTGCATCTGCGGAGCGGCGACGCGGCGCGGGCGGCGGCGCTCGCCGAGGAGGCCGAGCGGGCCCGGCCCGCGCTTCCCGGGCGGCTGGGCGACGAGCCCTTCACCGACTTCCGCGACCTCGACGACCTGACCAGCGGCGTGTTCGAGGTGCTCACGCGGACCGGCAAGTACTACTGGATTCCGGCCGAGCGGGTCGAGCTGGTCGAGTTTCAGAAGCCGTAGCGGCCCCTCGACCTGCTCTGGCGGCCGGCCCGGCTGGTCGTGCGGGAGGCGTTCGACGCGGAGGTGCATATGCCTGCGATCTACGGCACGCTCACCGGCGCCGACGACGCCTCGCGGCTCGGCCGCCGCACCGATTGGGTAGGGGAGCCGCCGGAGCCCGTCCGGGGCGTGGGGCAGCGGGTGTTCGTCGTCGACGGTGACCGCGAGGTCGGCGTGCTGGAGCTCGAGCAGGTGACCTTCGGCAGTTGAGCCGGCCGAGCGGCCGGCGAGAAAGCGACAGGCAAAAACATGGCAGGCCCGTCATCCGAACGTCGCGTCGTCCCCGGCCTCCTGGACCGGCTGCTCGATGACGAGCCCGAGACCACGACGGAGGCCCCCTGGCGGGAAGGGCAGGTGGTGCGCGAGCTCAAGCGGAGCCTCCGCCGGGATCTCGAGGATCTGCTCAATGCCCGGCGACCGCTCGCCGACCTGCCGGAAGGCCTCGCGGAGCTGCCCGCATCGCTCGTGAACTACGGGCTACCCGACCTCCAGAGCCTCGAGATCCGTGAGACGCACGACATCCAGCGGCTCTGTCGGCTGATCGAGGACTGCATTCGCCGCTTCGAGCCCAGGCTGCGGAATGTGACCGTCAGGGCCCTTGTCGAGCCGGGCCAGGAGCGACCGATCGATCGCCGGCTGCGGTTCACGATCGAGGCCCTGCTCGTGGCCGACCCCCTGCGAGAGGCGATCCAGATCCGCTCGGCGGTCGATGCCGGCACGAACGCGATCCTCGTGGAGTCGGCGGGATGAGCGACGAACTGTTGCCCTACTACGACCGCGAGCTGGCGATCATGCGAGGGCTGGCCGCCGAGTTCGCCGAGCGCCATCCGAAGATCGCCGGCCGGCTCGCGCTCGGCCGCGACGACTCCCAGGATCCGCACGTCGAACGGCTCGTGCAGGCCTTTTCGTTTTTGTCCGCGCGGATTCATCGCCGCCTCGACGACGACTTCCCGGAACTCACCGACGCTCTCCTGGGCCTGCTCTATCCGCACTACCTCCGGC
>CALGAS010000579.1 GCA_937959175.1 uncultured bacterium
TTTTACCCGCGGCTCGCGGCCGTCAGATCGCCGCGGCCGCGGTTTCGCCGGTGCGAATCCGGACGACCTCGGCGAGGTTGGTGACGAAAATCTTGCCGTCGCCCACCTGGCCTGTGCGGGCCGTTGCCATGATCTTGCTGATCACGTTCTGCGCCTCGTCGTCGCTGACCATGACCTCCATCTTGACCTTGGGCAGAAAGTCCACCGAATACTCCGCCCCGCGGTAGGTCTCGGTGTGGCCCTTCTGGCGGCCAAACCCGCGGACCTCGGTGACGGTCATGCCCTTGACACCCAACGCGTTGAGCGCGTCCTTCACTTCCTCGAGCTTGAAATGCCGAATGATGGCCTCGATCTTTTTCATCGTCGCTGTCTCCTCTGTGTTCGGCCCCCCGAGGGGCCGCCGTGTGTCTCCGGCCGATCCGCTGACCGGCCTTGTCCGCCACAATGAGAATGTGCAACTCCCGTGCCAAACAGCCCGTTTGGTTTTCTCTCGGGAAAGAGCGCGTTTTCCCGGACTGAACTGTCACGATCGCGAGACGCGTTGCACCCTGGAGCCCAGCGTTCGGTCGGCCACCTGCCCAAAAAAGCCGCATCTGGCCATGAAACGTGCAGCATTCGCGCCGGCGTGACAGCCTGCCGCCGGCGTCTTCTCGGCGCGACGGGGCCCGCGTGATGGTGGCACGCCCGGAGGATCACCCAGGTTGCAAACCTGGGCCCACGGCTCGCTGACCGGCCTGGAGCCCTAGCCGGGTGGTAAGTCCGACCCCGGGTTCACGTAGCCCTTCCCCGTGGGGGCAGGCTTGTAGCCTGCCCATCCCCTGGCCTCAGAGCCCCGCGGCTCCCTTCGTCTCCCGCTCCCGCTGTTCCTTGCGAGCCGGAAACTCGACGACAACCAGGCATTGGCCTGCGGGATCAAAGGCGTATTCCTGGTAGTAAGGGAGCATCGGGAGCCGAATCTCGTCCGGCTGGCCAGCCGCGATGATCCGCTTCATGAACTCGTCGTGGGTCTTCGGCTTCGAGCCGTGTTCGGCGGCGTCGAGCTTCATCTTGTGCTCTACCGCCAGAATCGAGATCTGCCCCGCCGCCGCTCGATGAGCGCCGGTGATCGCGTCGAGTCCGCTGCGTGGTGCCCCCGCCTCGACCACGACTCCTCCCTCCGCCGTGGCCGCCGCCAGGTCCAGCACGTTCTGGGTCGTCTTGCCCAGGGTTGCTCGCGGCTGGGCGGCCTGCCGGGCCTCGGGCTCGGCAGGCGCCGGCGGCGGCGGCGGCTCGCAGCCGGCGATGCCGGCCGCCAGGGGCAGGAGCATGAGCAGCGACGAAGCGCAAAAGCGGTGAGAATGCATCGTGAACCTCATGTCATCACCGGTTATCGAAACGCCAGTGGCGTCGGCAGCCTCCGGCCGGCAAGCGTTTCGGTTGGACGAACCAGCAACCTCCAGGAGTCTACGCGACCGGCTATACGGGGTGCGACCTGCCTCGCTCAGCCAGCCGCGTCCTGAGTCTGCCCCCGCCTGATCCCTCCGAGGGCCTGGGCCAGAATCGCCGTCAGTACGTCATCGGCCAGCGGGCAGGGGTTGCCCTTCATGCTGCTGGCCTGCTTCG
>CALGAS010000580.1 GCA_937959175.1 uncultured bacterium
TAGACGGCCGGGAGATCGGCGATCACCTGCGTGTCGGCATTGGAAAGCTCGACCCCGGCCGGCACATGCCGCTGGCTGACGCGTCCGTCGGCAGAAACCTTCATGAGCGACGGCCGATATTCCTCGCTCACCCAAAATGACCCATCGGGCATCACGACGAGGCCTTCAGGGTCGACGCCATTGGGATCGGGAGCGATCTCGGTGCCGCGCTCGGCATCGAGCATCGGCTCATCCCGGCCGATGCCGTTGGCCCGACCGGTGAAGGGCGTGGCGGCCGCTCCGGCCAACGGCAGGATCGTCGTCACCGTCGTCTCGCCCCCGCCGGGGATCTCCAGACGGATGAGAGCCGGCGAGAAATCAGGGGCGAGCAGCGTTCGTCGCCTGGCGTCGCCTTCACCAACCGAGCCGTTGGGCCCCCGATCGGTAATCGTCCAGGCAACCAGCGAGTCGCCCGTGGTGCCGCCGGCCGCCACCGGCTGGATGAAGAGATCGCTCAGCCCGCCGAGGGCCACGCCGCCAGGCAGTTCGACCGCGGGCACGAGGTGCGTCGCCAGCACCGCCGGCCCACCGGCTGCGATGCCGGAACCAGCCGGGCCTTTCGCCGACACCACCAGGCCGATCGCTGCCACGGCCAGGCCAGCGGTCGCCGCCAACTGCTTCATGCCTGCCAGCCGTTTCATTCGGCCCCCAGATTTTCACCACCGGCCCGCGTGACCAGCCCGCAAAACGTTCGCAGATCGATCCCCTCGGTGAGCATCCGCGTGGAGGTGTCGCCGAAAACAGCGACCATCCCGCCGTCGTGGAACGAGTAGCACTCGCCTTCGTTGGTGGCGTTCATGGTCACGCCGGTGCCCGGAGGAGCGCCCTTCATCGTGTTGGCCGTGGTCTTTGAGGGGTCGATCGAGTCGAGCTTGAAGGGGCCGAGGCTGTCAGCCCAGCCGACTCCCTGGTCGTAAATCCAGGGAGCACCGGTGGCGGGAATCGTCCGCTGGCTGCCACCTCGAAACGTCAACGGCCGGGCAGCACACTCGACGATCAGCATCGTCTTGGAGAGCCCGTCGACAATCTCCCGTTGCCGCGTCACGGCGTCTTTCACAAGGAAACCGTTGGCAGCGGCGTCGATCCGGTAGGGGTCCGGGTTTGGAAGCACGCCCGTCTTGACACCGGTCATGCTCTCGTAGTCGGTGAAGCCCAACGGAACGCGGACGTTGTTGATCGCCCGCCGACCGCTGTCGCTGTCGCTCGAGGCCGGAATGCGGGTGATCTGGCCCCGGTCGGGGGCCGACGGGCAGCGATAGACACTCACGATCGCAGTCGCGACCGCCAGGTTGCAATCGGGCCGGATGCCAAGAGTGGGTGAGGCCGGCTTGGGCGGCGGCGTGTTCGACGTCATGTCGAACCAGTCCTTGTTCCAGTCGTAGGTTTCCACCGCGGCCTGCTCTTCGAGGAACGGCATCACCAGCACCCGCCAGGAATGTTCCTTGCCGGCCGGGTTGCCCTTGGGGCGGGGATTCATCGCCTCAGCCCGGGCCGACCACATGGCCGCGGGGTAATACTTCCGCGTGTCGGCACAGACCTGAAACGCGAGCCCGATTTGCCGCATGTTGCTCATGCATTGCGTGCGACGGGCGGCCTCACGGGCGCTCTGCACGGCCGGCAGCAAGAGACCGATGAGCGTGGCGATGATCGCGATCACCACCAGCAACTCAACGAGGGTGAACCCTCGACGAAGGCGAGCAGGCAGCCTGGCCGCCGCATGGGAGCAGAGCATGGAATCCTTCCAAGCGAACCGGTGACGTTTCCGATCAAACCCGATGAGCCCGAGGCAGTTGCCCTCAAGTCATGTCAGGTTGCGTCGCCAGATGCTCTCGACGCGACATAGAGATAATTGCCGTCGATGAGGATTTCGTGAGCCGCTCTGTGAGAAATTTGTGAGCGGAGAAGTCCGCACGCGATCGAACTGCTGATCGCTCGCGCGGTTCCCAATCGCAGTGAATCTTCACCACTTCAGGGAACCCAAATCTGGTGAAAGTGATGAGCGGATGATGAGCCATTGATGAGCCTCCAGCGATGACGCAGTCGGTCCGCCGGAGCAGGCCCTGGTTTTTCACGTCCAAAACCGTCTCTTCGACAGCCTCACCAAAAACTCACCGAGTCCGGCACGACGTTCGCTCTCTCGGCGTCCAGACCGGAAATCAGTGACGGCCAAGCGTGAGCGTCTTGCAAACGTTGTTTGCGGCCCGCGATTGCCCTCACCGTTTCCGGAAGAGGCCTTGCTCAGAGGCACTATTTCAGACGCCTTGTTTTCACTCCTAGCCAGAAAGGCACCGTTCGTCATGCGCACCAATCCCGCCCACACCCCTTCCTTCCGCGTCGCAGCGGCAATCGCTCTGGCAGCGGTGGCCCTGCTCGCCGCCCCTGCTTCCGCCCAGATCATCCGCGTCACTGAGGTGATGAGTTCCAGTGGAACCGGCGGCACGGAAGACTGGTTCGAACTGACCAACTATGGCTCATCGACCGTGACGGGAGTAGATACCTGGCAATACGACGACAACTCGTTCTCGTTCGCCAACTCAGTCCCTCTTGAGGGCGGCGTGACGAGCATTGCCCCCGGTGAGTCGGTGGTCTTCTTCGAACTCAACACCACCCTCGGCGCTCCCACGCCGGCCCAGCAGGTCACCAACTTCAAGGCCTATTGGCCCACAACGGCCCAGGTCGGCTACCACCAGGGTGCCGGCCTCAGCTCCAACGGCGACGGCCTGGTGATCTTCGACAGCACCGGCATCGAAATCACGCCGCAGACCAACTTCGGCTCCGCGGTGGCGACTGTGGGCCAGAGCTTCTACTACTCCTACAATCCCAACGGCGACTTCGTCCTTGGATCTTCGTCCGATGGCGTCGTCAGCACCGTCGGCACGATCCCCGGCGAGAACGGCGGCATCAGCCAAGTCACCATTCAGTCGGTGACGCCGGTGCCGGCCCCCTTCACGGTGACCAACATCGGCTCGCCCGGCACCGCCGCAGTCGTGCCGGAGCCCTCGACGATCGCCCTCGCCGCCGCCGGCCTTGGTATCGCCGGCCTCGGGATTCGTCGCCGGATGCGGAAGGCCTGAGAAGCCCCAGCCGCTCGAACACCGAGCTCGGCGACGTCGAGCAGGACATCACCGCTGTTATTTCGCCCCGCCCTCGGCCGGATTCGGTCGAGGGCGGGGCTTTTTGAAAAAAGGGGACATCCCCCTTTTCCAGTTCCCTCGAGGTTAAATGGCCCGGGATTCCTACGACTGGAAAAGGGGGATGTCCCCTTTTTTCTCGGATTCATCAAAATCTCATCACTGATTGTTTGGCCCTTCTCCGCCGACCTGCGTATACTCGGCACCAGTAGGGTTCGGTCGCCCGATCGAACAAACCGTTCCGCCAGGATCGGCCCTGCGATCCCACCTTCAAGTCGCCGCACCACTTCCGTCTCCGGACGGCCCCACCTGCGGTGTGGCGCGACAATAGGAGCCGTTCGCCCGAAGATCCCTTGGGGATCGAGGTCGGATGACATGCATGCGTGCACACCTCCCATCTGTGCGTTGCCCGTTTTTTTTGTCCCTGGTCACCCGCCACGGATGTCAGGTCCACGTACCTCCGGTTCATGACCGCTCCCGGCGGACCGCCTTCACAATCGTCGAACTGCTGGTGGTGATCGCGATCATCGCCACACTCGTCGGGCTTCTCCTCCCTGCCGTGCAGGGAGCCCGCGAGGCTGCCCGCCGAACGCAGTGCGGCAACAACCTCAAGCAGCTGGCCCTGGCGGTGATCTCGTACGAGAGCAGCAACGGCCGCCTGCCGCTGGCCGCCGACGTGCGGCAGGAGTTGTCGATCCGCAACGATTCGTCGCTCGGACGGATTGAGGACAAGTTCAATCCCTGGAGAGAGGCGGCCGCCGGAACGACCCCTGGCCGCAGAACCAGCGGCGGAAGCTGGATTCTCTCAGTGCTGCCCTTCATGGAAGAGAAGGCCGTTTACAACCAGTGGGACTTCAGCCGTAACGTCCGGGCCAACGCCGTGGTCGCCCAGACCGACATTCCCGGCCTCTACTGCCCGAGCCGGCGGAGCGGCATCCGGGGATCCGACGACCAGGCCCGCCTGCTGGTCTCTTCCTGGACCGGCGGAGGCACCGACTACGGCGGCTCGACCGGCCGGCAAGACACGTTTCTCAACAGCACGTCCGAGCAGCACCGCTTCTCATCGATCGTCACGCCGGTCGAAGGCGAGATCGGCGGGGTGCTCCAGGGTGTTTTCTCGATGCCCGTGGTCCGGGAGCGGTCGCTCGCGGACCGCAACGCCTCCCCGCCGCCGGCTGGCTTTTCGCTGGCCGCCTGCCGTGACGGCGCGAGCAACACGCTCTTGCTGGGCGAGCTTCAGCGACTCTCCCCCGAGCCGGGGGCCAGCGGCTCGGCCGCCTACAATCGCAAGAGCTACGACGGCTGGGCGGTCGGCGGGGTGGCGACGCTCTTCTCGACAGCCACCGATCCGCTCCATCGCAATCCCGGCGGGCTCAACAATCTGTTTTTTGAGTCGCCCGGCAGCGACCACCAGGGCGGAAGCTTCTTCGCGATGGGCGACGGCTCGGTGCGGTTTGTGAGCGAGTTTGTCGATGCGAAAGACAATCGCTCGGTGTTTCCCCTGCTTGGATCGATGCGAGACGAGCGGATCGCCTCGCTCGACATGGCCTCGAACTGACCGATTCTCAGCCCTGACCAATAC
>CALGAS010000581.1 GCA_937959175.1 uncultured bacterium
CCCCGGCATCGCCAGCGGCTCGAGCAGGAGGCGGCCCAGCTCCGTCAGCCCTTCGGCGGCGTCCGCCGTCACATCAATGCCTTCCTGGCATCGCGGCGGGCCCGGCAGGTCGAGCATGTGGGGCTCTCGTCGGTCATGGCCCGGCTGGGGCGGTCGACGGCCGCCGAGGAGCTGGCGGCGGCGGTGCCGGCCGCCTCTGCCCGGCTCTATGCTCGGATGACAGGGCTGGTCGTGGAGGCCCGGCAGGATCTCTGGCACCGCCGCGATCCGCGATCTGCGGTCGTGCATCTCGACGGGGCGGTCGATCTTCTCTTCCGGGCGGTCGGCTGTGGCGCGGCGGTCGATCCTTGGAACATTCTAGGGCTGGCCGGGCAGTTTCCGCTCCATGAGCCCGGTGGCGAGAGTCTGCCCGATCCGCGGGTGGACGATCTGGTCGCGATGACCGGCAGCATGCTCGATGGCTACGCGGCCGCCTGGCGGCAGGCGGGGCTCGCCGGCGACGAGGCCACGGCGGCGGCGGCAGCAGCAGCGGTCGAGCGGCTGGCCGGCTGGTGGGACAGGCACGCCACCACCGCCGTTTCAGGCATTCCGCATCTTTCGGGTCGTGAATGTCTCGACTCGGCCCGCGAGGTGCTGTCCGCCCTCGAGCAGCGACGGGCGGCCGGCTCGGCTCCGCCGCCGGCAGGCTTTTGGCGGCAGCAGGTGGCGGGCTTCAGTTCACCCCGTAGCCATGCCCAGGCGGCCGAGGCCCTTCTGGCCGAGGGGGATCTCGACGGTGCCGCGGGGCTCCTGGTGCACTGGGCGTCGCTCCTGGAGGGGGCGGCGGTGGAGCGAACTGGCGGCGTCTGGCTGGCGGCGGCCGAGCGGTGGTTGGCCCGCGCGACCGCTGAGCATGGAGCCGCCGCTCGAGGCCGAATCCGTCGGTTCTTGGAACTCGTCGAGGCCAATACCAGCGGCGTCGTCGATCTGCTGGAGGCCGCCGCGGTCGGACGGGAGCCGGGCGGCGACGAGGAGCCGGTGCCGGAGATGGAAGACGACGACGAGGCGGATGCCGAGGAGCGGGTCGCGGCAGCCTACGAGTCGATGGTCTGGCAGGATTCGGCTGACGACGGAGTCGAGGGGGGCATGCTCGATGCCGGGGAGACGACCGCCACGCCCGTCGGCGGGGTTCTCGCCATCGAGGAGGCCGCCGAGTTTCTCACCGGTGTGCTGAAACTCTTTCGTGGCACGATCGCCACCTGGTGTGGCGAGGCTGGCGGACCGCGGCCCCGCGAGGAAGTCGATTCGGTGCTCGGCTGGCGACATTCGATCCGGCGGCTGAAGCGGACGTTTGTCCGGGCCGCCATCGAGGTCGCCAAGCGGGACAGCGAACCCCCGCCGGGCATGCCGCCGCAGGAGTTTGACCGGCTCCGCTGGCAGCGGGACACGGCCGCCGAGCGGCTCATCGATGCGGCCATTCTGGCCGAGGAGACCCTCTGGACGATTTCGGCCTGGCTCCATCTCGATCCGGCCCGGGAGTCGAAAACGCCTCGGGGGGCGGTCGGTCGGTTCTTTGCGGCCGCCGTTCGCGGCGAGACGAACGAAGCGTCCCGCTGGCTCGTGGCCATCCGCCGCCGGCTCCGGGGCAAGCCCGTGCTCTACGTTCCGCTGTCCCGCGGCGGCCGGCCCGACCGGATCGTGCGGGCCCGCTGCCGGGAGCGACTGCTCGAACGGCTGGCGGCCGTGCTGCCGCGGGTGGGCCTGGTCGAGGAGACGATCGACCTGGTGCTGCTCGCCAAGGCCCTCGAGAGCCGGCGGCCGGTCGGGGCCGCCAGCGTCAGCGAGTTCGACCGGGTCTTTCAGGCGGCCACGACGGCCCTCGCTGAGCGGATCGTCGAATCGGCGGCGGACGACGAGGCAGGTGAACAGCCCGCTGAGACCCGTGTCCGCGATCGGATTCTCGAAGGGCTCACGCTCCTGGTGCCGCGGCTTCTCGAGACCTGGATGACGCATGCCCGTCAACTCCGGCTCTCGGTGCTGGAGCGGATGCGTGATGACAAGCATTTCACGAGCACCCGCGAGTTCATTGAACGCTATGGCACCGGCCTGTTCACCCAGCAGCTGCTCACCCCGCCCTCGCTGCGGGGGATCCTGCGGGGCGGGGTTCGTCACTACCTGGAACGGCTGCTGGAGCGGACGGGGTTTGAGCCGGCGGCAGGTGGCGACGCGGGCCCCGAAATGCTGCTGGCCGATTTGGCTTCGGGCAAGCTGCCGCTGCGGCAGGCTGCCTCGCGGATGCGGCTCGTGCTCGAGAGCATCGCTGAAAATCACGCCGAGTATCGCGACTGGAACTCGACGACGACCCAATCGGACCGGGGTGAGCATCTCCACATCCTGCTCGACCATCTGCGGCTGAAGTCCGAATACGATCGGATTGCCTGGACGCTGCGGCCGGTGAGCATGGTGCACCGCGTCCTGGCCCGCCGGGGGATGGCGGAGGCGGCGTCGGCCTGGCGGGGTCGGATGCGGGAGGAGACCAGTGACACCTCTGCCGGCATCATCGAGCGGCTGGCGGCCCTCGAGGCCCGCTGGGGAGTCCGGCTGGCGAGTGTCTCCGATCGTGTTCGCCGCCCGTTCACGGCGGCCCTCGAGCAGGACGAACTGGAATCCCTGGCCAGTCCGGCGGCGGCGGAGTTGGTGACCGGGAGCCCCGCGGGGGCCGGGGCGCGACTGGAGATCAAGGCCCGTTCGTTTCTCGGGCTGGCCGGCGGGTCGGGGGTGGAGATGCCCGACTGGCTTGACCGGCTCGCCGTTGCCGTCGACACCGCGATCGAGTCGGCCGAGACGGCTGCAGCGAGCCGGCGTGACGCGGCGACCGCCTTCACCACCTCCCTGGAGGAGGTCGTGCCCTGGAGCCGGGTGGCTTGGAACCCGCTTCGCCAGGCGCTCGAAGGTGAAGGGGAACTGTAGGCGTTTCCGGTCGGCGACCGATCCGCTCCTCGATTCACGAGGCGGTCATCAGCGGGTCAGGCACGCCGTTGGACGGTTCCGATCGCGCCGATCATTGCCCGGGCTGCAGCCTCGGGGTCTGCGGCCTTGGTGATCGCTGCGGCGACGGCGATGCGGTCGATCCCGAGTGCGGCCAGATCGGGCAGCCGCTGCGGCACGATTCCGCCGATCGCGAACACCGGCAGCGGCAGCCGGGCTGCTGCCGCGAGAAACCTTCGATCCGCCTGCGCCGCGAAGGCTTTGGTCGTCGACGGGAAGCAGGGACCGACCCCCAGGTAATCGGCCCCGGCGGCAGCGGCGGTGTCCGCCTCGGCCAGGTCGTGGGCGGTGCGGCCGATCAACCGATTCGAACCGAGGATACCGCGGGCTGCGGTGACCGGCAGATCCGATTCGCCGAGATGGACGCCATCGGCCCCGGCGGCGGCGGCCACGTCGACCCGGTCGTTGACGACAACCAGGGTTCGTGGCGTCGGCTGCCGGGCGACTGCGGCCAGGGCCTGCCCGACCCGCTCGAGCAGCAGCCGATCGGAAAGATGCTTGTCGCGGATCTGAAGGAGCGGCACGCCCGCGGAGACCAGGCCGGCAACCAGATTTTCAAAGTGGCGGGCATCTTCGCCGCCATCGACGAGCACGCAGAGCCGGGCTGCCGCCAGCAGCCGGCGGGGCTCTCGGGAACGCTCGGCCGTGGTCAGCTGGGACGGCATGCCTGCGTTGTAGCAGGTCTTGCCGCCGCCAGAGACGTCTTGGCCGGCCCGCGGCGGTTCCCTATCCTCCCGGGGTCACTCTCGTCAGGTTTGTGTCATGCTCGCCGCGCTTCGTTCCCTGACCCTTGTCTGGCCGGGCCTGCCCTGGCTCTGGCTGCGGGGCAGCATGGCTGGGCTCGTCTTGGCGACGGCCTTCGCCATCACCCTCGACGTGGCGATCGTGACGACCTTCATCTGGCCGGGCCTGGTCGAGTTGCCGCTGACGATCGGCTGCTGGACGGCTGCGGGTCTCGTCTGGCTGGCGAGCACCGTGTCGGCCTTGGCCGCCTTTCCGGCAGCCCTCGCAAGCCCGTCCCCGGCCGAGGTCGACCCGCTCTTTATCCGGGCCCGCGATGCCTACCTCGCCCGCGACTGGCTGACGGCGGAAATCAGGCTGCGGGAAGTGCTCGATGCCTCGCCGACCGACGGTGAAGCCCAGCTGCTGCTCGGGACGCTGCTGCGACGCGTGGGGCGGCTGGAGGAGGCCAGGGCGGCACTCGAGAAACTCGCCGCCAGCGATTCGGGAATCCCCTGGCGACAGGCGATCGCCGCCGAACAGCGGCGGGTGGCGGCGGCCAGGAAGGACGGCAGCGGCAGTTCGGCGACCCTGTCGCTGGCAGACGAGCCCCCCGCCGAGGCGACCGCACGGGAAGAGTCCGGTCCGAATCGGGCTGCCGCCTAAAGGTCGTCGGAACAGGCTCTTTTTCGGGGCACACGCCCGCCCACAGACGCGGCGGACCGCGAGCCGTAGAATACCGACGGCGAATGGCCTACGGTTTGCATGGTTGATTCCCGAGGGGACCGGCCTGCCATCGTGACAGGTAGCGAAGGTCGTCCGGCTCCCGGCAGGACTTGCAGGAAGGAAAGATCGATGTACGAGCGTTTCACCGACCGTGCCCGAAAAGTGATGCAGCTGGCCAACCAAGAGGCCCAGCGGTTCAATCATGAATACATCGGAAGGGAACACGTCCTACTCGGCCTGATCAAGGAGGGCAGCGGGGTCGCGGCCAACTTGCTGAAGA
>CALGAS010000582.1 GCA_937959175.1 uncultured bacterium
TTCGTGACGGCGGCCCGCTCGGTGGGGGCCGGCCCGGGGCGGATCATCCTCCGGCACGTGCTCCCCAACGCCCTGGCACCGGTGATGGTGCCGATCACCTTCGGGATCGCGGCGGCCATCCTCACCGAGAGCGGCCTCTCCTTTCTGGGGTTCGGCCAGCCGCCTCCGTCGGCCAGCTGGGGCTCGCTGCTCAACGACGCCCGCTCGAACCTCAAGATGTGGTGGCTGGTCGCCTTCCCCGGGGCGGCGATCTTTCTGACCGTTCTGGCCTTCAACCTCGTCGGCGAGGGGCTCCAGCAGGCAACCGACCCGCGGCTCCGGGAGGCCCGCAAGTAATGCCGCTGCTCGAGATTCGCAACCTCGTCACCGCCTTCCACACGCCCGCCGGCCGGGTGCCGGCGGTCGACGGCGTCTCGCTGTCGATCGAGCGGGGAACCACGCTCGGGCTGGTGGGGGAGAGTGGCTGCGGCAAGAGCGTGACGGCGATGAGCGTGCTGGGGCTGGTCGCCTCGCCGGGCCGGATCGAAGCGGGCCAGATCCTGCTGGACCGCGACGGGCGGTCGATCGATCTGGTCGGGCTGCCGGAGCGGCAGCTGCGGACGATCCGCGGGGGACGGATCGGAATGATCTTTCAGGAGCCGATGACGAGCCTCAATCCGGTCTTCACCGTCGGCAACCAGGTGACCGAGGCGGTCCGGCTCCACCAGAAGGTATCCCGGCAGGCGGCCCGGGCCCGGGCGTTGGAACTGCTGCGATTGGTCCGGATCGCCGACCCCGAGCGGCGGCTCGACGAGTATCCCCATCAGCTTTCCGGCGGGATGCGACAGCGGGTGGTGATCGCGATGGCCCTAGCCTGCGAGCCTGACCTCCTGATCGCCGACGAGCCGACCACGGCCCTCGATGTGACGATCCAGGCCCAGGTGCTCGAACTGCTCGCCGACCTGAGGCAGCGACTCGGGATGGCGATCCTCCTGATTACCCACGACCTCGGCGTGGTGGCCGAGACCTGCGACGAGGTGGCGGTGATGTACGCCGGCCGAATCGTCGAGCGGGCGGCGGCCGCATCCCTCTTTGCCCGGCCGCTGCATCCCTACACGATCGGGCTGCTGGCGGCCCGCCCGGAGCATCGGCGAGCCGCCGCCGATCCGCTGGCCGCGATTCCCGGCATGGTGCCCCAGCCGCGGGACTTTCCGGCCGGCTGCCGGTTCCATCCCCGCTGCCCGTTTGCTCGCGAGCCCCGCTGCACTGCCGAACTCCCGTCCCTGCGGGAACTCGAACCGGGCCACCTCGTTCGCTGCCATTACGCGGGCGATCTCGGCGATCCGGCCACCGTCCCGGCGGAGGCGAGGGCCGAATGAGCGACGCCGCCGCACCTCTCCTGGCCGTCTCCGATCTCGAGACCCACTTCCCGATTCGCCGCGGTCTCTTCCGGCGGGTGGTCGGCCAGGTCCGGGCGGTCGATGGCATCTCCTTCACGATTCAGCGGGGCCGGACGCTCGGGCTGGTCGGCGAGAGCGGCTGCGGCAAGACGACGGCTGGCCGGAGCATTCTCCGGCTCGTCGAGCCGACCGCCGGGAGCGTGCGGTTTGCCGGCCGCGAGGTCCGGGCCGAGCGGCCAGCGACCCTCCGGTCGCTGCGGCGACGGATGCAGATCGTCTTCCAGGATCCCTACGGATCGCTCAACCCCCGGATGACCGTGCGGGCCTTGCTCGAGGAGGGCCTGCTGGTCCACCGGATGGGCGACAGCCGGGAGCGGCTCCGGCGGATGACCGCCGCCCTCGAGCGGACCGGCATGCCGGCAGCGACGCTGGCCCGCTATCCCCACGAGTTCTCCGGCGGCCAGCGGCAGCGGATCGCCATCGCCCGGGCGGTCGTGCTCGAGCCCGAGTTTCTCGTGCTTGATGAGCCGATCTCGGCGCTCGATGTCTCCATCCAGGCGCAGGTGGTCAACCTTCTCGTCGAGCTCCGCCGTGAACTGGGGTTGACCTATCTCTTCGTCTCCCACGACCTCTCGGTGGTGGAGTACATCTCCGATGACGTGGCCGTCATGTATCTCGGCCGGCTGGTCGAGACGGCTCCGGCGGCCGACCTCTACGCCCGCCCGCTGCATCCCTACACCCACGCCCTCTTCTCGGCGGTGCCGAGCGTCGAAGCGGAACGGCGGCGGCGGCGGATCATCCTGCCTGGCGATGTGCCGAGCCCAGCGCGGCCGCCGGCCGGCTGTCGGTTCCATCCCCGCTGCCCGCTGGCGGAGGCGGTCTGCCGGGAGGTCGATCCGCCGGCGACCGTCGTCGGCGGCCATCGGGTGCACTGTCATGTCGCCGCCCGGGAACTTTCCGCTGGCGACGCAGCAGCAGCTTCGGCACGGATCGCCTCCCTGCTCGCCGCTGGTGGCGGGCCCCCGGACGGTACCGCTAAACTACGAGGCGATGCGGCGGAGGAGGTTTCGCCGTCATCTCCCTCCGGCTCGGGAAAGGCAACGCCATGAACCAACGAACCCTCGTGGGAACGCCGAGCCTGCTCGCCGCGGTTCTGATCGCGATCGTCTGGAGCACGCTCGCGGCAACGCAGGCTGCCGAGCCGGGTGATTCCGGGGCCAGCGTGATTCGGGCCGAGCTCTTTCGGGAGTGGGATCTCGACGGCAACGGGACGATCAGCAAGCCCGAGGCCGACCTTGCCCGGGCCCGGATGCGACGCGAGCGGCTCGAACTCCAGCTCGGCGGCGGAATCGATCCGATCACCGGCTTGCCCCGCGGGCTCGAGGGAGCAACGCCGGCCGAGACCGGCGACGAGGCCGACGACGAGGGGCCGGTCTTTCGCCTGCCGCCGGAACTGCCGCCCGTCAAGCCAGCCCGGCGGCCGACGACCCCCGGCGGCATGACGCCCCCGCTGGTACAGCCGCCCTCGACACCCGAAGGCTTCAGGTCGAGGTCAAGCCAGCCGGGCAGCGAGGATCCGACCGAACCCGACGCCGTTCCGCGGCCGCTCTCGAGCCGGGCCTCGTGGCTGCCGCCGCGGCGGGAAGGACCGGCCTTCACCGGCGGTGTCAGAGCCGGAGCGCCGGCGGCCGTGCCGGGCTACGGAGCCGGGCCCTGGTCCGACCTCAATGCCGGTCGCCGGCGGTATGTCCCCGAGTCACCGAGCGGGGGCGATCGCCGGGCCGCCGCCGGCGGCAGCGGAGGTCTCCTGCCGCAGCGACGAACCGACGGCCGCACCGGTGCGATCATCCTGCCACCCGTCAATGGCTCGAGACCTGTTGCCGGGCAGGCTCCCGCGTCGGGGGCGACTCGGCCCGCCGCCCCGCCGCCGCCGCTGATGCCCAGGCCCCGCATCACGGCCGAGGAAATGGGCGGATACCGTCCCTGATCATCGGCCCGCATGAGCCGCACCTCGTCCGCGTCTGCTTCGCCTGACTCGTCTCTCGGGTCCGCCTTGATCGTGGCCGACAACCAGGCGATCGCCCGCCTGGCACCACAATGGGCTGTTCACCTGGCCTTGGTGGGGCGGCCCTATCGCGTTCGGCTGCTCTCGATCGGCAGCCCTTCCGAACTCGAGGCCGTGGCGGCCGAAGCGACGGCCTTTGCAGCTGATGTCATCATCGCGGCCGGGAGTGAGCGGCTCCAGGCGTCGGCCGCCCAGGTCGCCACCCTGGCTGGTCTTCCCCTGGTCGTATGGGATGACTCCGAGGGCGGGTAGACTCCGCGATCGTCACGCTGCCCCGTGAGGACCGTCCGCCATGTTTGTCGCTCCTTTTGGCTCTCCGAGGCCCTGGCTCGCCTGCGGCGGCCTGATTATCTGTCTGCTGCTGGTAGCTCCTCGGGCAGCGTGCGGCCGCGATGCGTCCCTGCCGGCTGCCGCCCCGAGCGAGCTGGTCATCGTCGGGCCCGGTGTCAGCGATGACTTTGCGGCGGTTCGCGAGGCGATCGCAGCAGCCGAGCGTGATCAGGGGCGAACCTACCGGGTGGTGGTGGTGAAGTCTGCCGAGGGCAGCGGCGGAGCGGCCAGGCTCCTGCCCGAGGTGATCAATCGCTGGTGGGAGGAGGGCGGAACAGCCGGCGGCTTCGATCCTGCCGCCGACATCACAATCCTCCTCGACATCGGCGACCGGTCGGTCGGCATCGACGTGCCCCAGGAGGTTCGCCAGGAGGCCGGCATCGATCGCGAGGATCTCGAACGGGTCGTGATCGGCGAAGCCATCGCGACCCGGGCCCGGGCCTTCGACTATCCCGGTGGACTGGTCGCCGCGGTCGAGGCCACCGAGAAACTGATCAGCGACGGGATCGCCGCCAAGGCCCGGCGGGCCGAGGCGGCTCGGGTCTTCCGCGAGCAAACGCTGCCGATCGCGGCGGTGTCGCTTTTGGCAGCAGCGGTGATCGGCACGCTGGTCTTCCTGCGAGTCCGGCACGCCCGCCGGCTGGCGGCCGCCCGCGACAAACTCGCCGCCTTCAAGTCGGAAGTGGTCGCCCTCTCCGACCTCCTCGATGCGCAGCGGGAACGGCATCGGATGCTCCCCCACGCCGACCCCGATTTCCAGACGCCGATGACCGGCATGACCCGCAACGCCTACGACGCGGTGCAGGATGCGCTCGGCCGCTACCGTGAGGCGTGGCTCAGCCTGATGGATGTCTGGGAGCGGGCCGAGACGCGGCTGGACGAGGAGTGGTTTCTGGGGACGGCCGCCAGTGACGAGGTGATCGCCTTGCTCGATTCGGCCGAGGCCCGGCCTCCGCTCGCCGAGGTGGCGGCTGCCTGCAGCGGGCCGCTCGACGCTCTCGAGCAGGCCCACGAGCAGGCCAGGAGCAACCTCGAGGATCTTGATCGGGAGCTCGGGGAAGCCCGTCAGCGGCTCGACGGGCTCGCCGGCCGGGGCCGCTCGGCGGCCCCCTTCGAGCCGGCGGTCGCGGAGGCGAGCCGCCAGCGACAGGTTGCAGCCGACGAACTCGAAGCCGACCCGGTGGCCACCCGTGGCCGGCTCGAGGATGCCCGCCAGGGCCTCGCCGCAATGACCGAGCTCGTCGAGGCTGTCGAGGCGGCCGACGACCGTCGCCGGCTGGTGGGCGAGCGGGTGGCGGCGATCCGCGACCAGCTGGCCTTCCGCCGTGGCGAGGGCTGGTTGCTCGCTGAGCCAGGGGCGATCCCTGAAGAGCCGCTGGCCACGGCCGAAGCGGAGGCGACCCAGGCGGCCGATCGCCTCGATGCGGCGGAGCTGATGGCAGCGGCTCAGCACCTTGAACAGGCCGAGGCCGCCGTCGCCGAGGCCGCCACACTCCTTCAAAACACTGTGGCAGCCCGGGAGCGGGTCGAGGAGTTGCTGCCGGCAGTGGCCGCCCGGCTGGCGGAGCTTTCCGCCGGGCTGCCGGCCGCGACGGAGCATCTCGCCCACCTGCGGGACCGCTACGCCGAGAGTTCCTGGGATGGCCTCGGCGACAACCCTGCCGAGGCCGGCAGGGCGATCAGTCGCGGCGAGACGCTGTTGGCCGAAGGACGAGCCGAGGCCGCCAGCGATCGGCAGCACTTCTTCCGGTCGGTGGCGACGCTCGAGGAAGCCCAGCGGCAGGCAGACTGGGCATCAGCCTGCCTGGAAGCCGTGGCCGACCGCCGTCGGGAACTCGACAGCCTTTGGGCCGCCTTGCCCGGCTCGCGGGATGCCGCCGGCCGTCGGGTCGCGGCCCTCGCGGCCACGCTTGCGAGACAGCGAACCGACCGGACCCGAGCCAACGAACGCTGCCGCGAGGCCCAGCGGCTCCTGGAATTCGCCAGCCGCCTGACGGAGGCCCCGCTTCCCGATCCCAGGCAGATCACGCAGGCGGTTCAGGCTGCGGAGACGGCCGCTGGCCGGGGCGAGGGGCTGGCCGCCGAAGACGACCGGCTGGCCCGGCAGGCGGCCGCTGACCTCGACGAGGCCGAGAGCGTGATCCGTCGCGCTGCCAGCTGGTATGCCGAGGGCGTCAAGGCCGACGTCGAGTCTGCCCGGGCCGGGCTCGAGACGGCCCGCGGCCTCCTGGAACGGATGCGGTACGAGGACGCGATTCGGGCCGCTGGCGAAGCGACCGAGGCGGCCCGCGTCGCCTATGCCCGGGCCACGGCCGAGGCAGAGCGTCGTCGGCAGCGGCGGCTGGCCGCCCAGCGGCGACGGCAGCTCGAGGAGTCGTTCGAGCGGATGTCTCGGGGCAGCGGCCCCTGGGTGATCAGCCTGCCGGGCGGGGGCCTTACCGGGCCAAACCCCTGGCGGTCAGGCGGCAGCATCGCTCGCAGTCTCGGCGGCGGCTCCTCCCCGGTGACCGGCAGCTGGGGCCGCGACATCGCGACGGGCCGGTGGTAGAGGTTCACCTCGCGCGGGCTCGGGGTGGCCGGTGCCATCTCGCCGGACGCTTGCTC
>CALGAS010000583.1 GCA_937959175.1 uncultured bacterium
CCCCGGCGGCCTACGAAGCCGAGATCGACCACGCCGGCTTCATCGCCGACTGGAGCGATCCGGAGAAGTCGCAGGCGGCCCTCGAGCGGGGCGAGCGGCTCTACAGCCGGGTCTGTGCCAACTGCCATGGGACACTCGATCAGCCCGGCTCCCTGCCGACGGCGCCGCGGTTCGCTACGGCGACGTTCAAGGCAGGCAGTGATCCCTATTCGATCTACCGGACCCTCACCTACGGCAACGGGATGATGGTGGCTCAGGGCTGGATGGTGCCCAGCCAGAAGTACGACGTGATCCACTACCTGCGGGAAACCTTCCTCAAGGATCGCAACTCCGCCTGGTACACGCCGCTGTCGGCCGACTACCTCGCCTCGCTGCCACCGGGCACGACCCGCGGCCCGGAGCCTTCGGAAATCGAGGCCTGGCGGCTGCACGACTACGGCCCCTTTCTGGCCGGCACGTTCGAGGTCGGCAGGGACGGGGCGAACATCGCCCGCAAGGGGCTCGCCATCCGGCTCGACGACGGCCCCGGAGGCGTCGGCCGTGGCCGGGCCTGGGCCCTCTACGAACTCGACACCCTCAGGCTCTCCGCCTTCTGGACCGGCGAAGCATTTATCGACTGGGCCGGGATCAACTTCGACGGCCGGCACGGCACCCACCCACGGGTGGCCGGTGACATCCAGACGGCGGTGGCCACGATGCCAGGCTGGGCCGACCCGGCGAGCGGCTCCTTCGCCGACCCCCGGCCGCTGGGCCGCGACAAGAAGCCGTACGGGCCGCTGCCGCGGGAGCACGCGCGACTCCGGGCGGTTCATCATGTCGGCCTCGGCGGGACGACCGCCGAGCCTCGCAGCGGCGTCGTGCTCGACTTCACCATCGGCCAGACGCCGGTCCTCGAGATGCCCTGGCTGGGCCCGCCCCTCGAGGCTGGCGACCGGCAGGTGCCCGTCGTGATCCGGTCGTTCTCGCTGGGCCCGAGGCCGCAGCCGCTGGCGGTGCGGCTGGCGGCAGAGCCGGCTGCTGGGGCGATCGTCGGCGACACTGCGGCACAGGCCGGCGGCGGCCCGCGGATCGTCACCCACAACGGCTCGCTCGACCTGCTGATCCCCGCTGGCAGCGAGCCGCTCGACCTGGCAGTGGCGGTGGCCGCCGCCGACGCAGCCGACCTCGCGGCCCACGCCGCCGGCGTTGTCCCGCCGGAGCCACCCCGCGTGCTCGTCGGCCGGCCGGCGCCGCCGCTCTGGCCGACGACGCTCGAGACCCCGATCAGCCCCGGCCGCGGCGACGGCCCCTTTGCCGTCGACGTACTGACGGCCCCCGAGGCCAACCCCTGGAACGCTCAGGTGCGGTTTTCGGGGCTCGACTTCATCGGACCCGACGAGGCGGTGATCTGCTCCTGGGACGGCGACGTCTGGCGGGTGCGGGGCATCACCGGCGCCGCCGGCAGGCTCACCTGGCAGCGGATCGCCTCGGGGCTGTTTCAGCCGCTGGGCATCAGAGTGATCGACGGCGTGATCTACGTCGGCTGCCGGGATCGGATCCTCTCGCTCGTCGATCTCGACGGCGACGGCCTGACCGATCGCTACGACACCTTCAACGACGACCACCAGGTGACCGAGCACTTCCACGAGTTTGCGATGGGCCTGGAGACCGACGCCGCCGGCAACCTCTACTACGCCAAGAGCGCCCGCCACGCCCTGCCGGCGGTCGTGCCCCACCACGGCACCCTCATCCGGGTCAGCCCCGACGGGAAGGAGACACAGATCCTGGCCACCGGCTTCCGGGCGGCTAACGGCGTCTGCGTCGAGGAGGACGGCAGCTTCTGGGTGACCGACCAGGAGGGGCACTGGAACCCCAAGAACCGGATCAACCGCGTCGTGCCGGGCGGCTTCTACGGCAACATGTACGGCTACCACGACGTCACCGACAGCAGCGATGCCGCGATGGATCCGCCGGCGATCTGGATCACCAACGCCTTCGACCGCTCGCCGGCCGAGCTGCTGCGGGTGTCGAGCGAGCGGTGGCAGCCGCTCGACGGGGCGCTGCTGGAGCTCTCCTACGGCGAGGGGCGGGTCCATCTGGTGCTGACCGAGCCGGCCGGCAGCGAGCCGGCTGAGAGCGACGTCATCCAGGGGGGAATGGTCGCCCTGCCGATTCCAGATCTGCCCACCGGCATCATGCGGGGCCGCTTCAACCCGGCCGACGGGCAGCTCTACACCTGCGGCCTCTTCGCCTGGGCCGGCAACCGCCAGCACCCCGGCGGCTTCTTCCGGATCCGCCGCACCGACCGGCCGCTGACGATTCCCCTCGGCCTCCACGCCGAGCCGGGCCTGCTGGCCGTCGAGTTTGCCCAGCCGCTCGATCCGGCCGCCGCCGCTGACACCGCCGTCTGGAAGGTCCGGGCCTGGGATTTGAAGCGGACGAAAAACTACGGCTCACCCCACCTCAACGAGCGGGCCCTCCCGATCTCGGCTGCCGAGGTGACCACGACCGGCCGGCAGGTCAGGCTGACCGTGCCCGCCCTCGAGCCGACCTGGTGCTACTCGCTCGAGTGGTCGATCAAGGCAGCCGACGGCACGCCGCTCACCGGCCTGCTGCACGGCACGCTGCACTGATCGCGTCGCGGCCGTGAGGTTCCCAGCTGTCTGGTGGTTCATGAACCAAGCCTGAACCGGGCATGAACCTGCCCTGAAAACGCAGCTTACGCCCGGCCACGAGAGCGATTGGGGGGCCGTCCGACGGCCCGCGGCGGCTCTTCGAGGGCCCGGCGACCGCATTTCTTCCCGACCCGCGAGCCTCGTCCAGCGGTCGCTGCGTAGGAATGCAGGGCGGGGCGGGTGTCACAAGGAGCGGTGCCATGAATCGGCCAACCACGTTCTTCAGCCAGCTGTTTCAAAGCCGCCGGGCGGCGGCCAGTCGAACCGACCTGCGGCGGGCCCGCCGGCTGGCCGGCGAGCAGCTCGAAGCCCGCAGCCTTCTCTCGGGCGTCGTCGATGCCGCGGTGCCGCTGGCCCCGACGGTCGGTGAAGCCGACCTGACCGCCGCAATGGCGATGCCGATGCCCGGCTCCGAGCCGAGCCCGGCCGCCGCCGAGGAGGTGACCTGGGGCCTCGGTCTGACCGATCCCGGCGAGCCATCGGCCTGGGACATCACCGGCATGCCGCTGGGCGAGTTCCACTCCCGGCTGACCTTCGTGAAGCGGGCAACTGTCGACCCGCTGCTCGCTCCGGGCAATCCTGACTTCTGGCATGCCCATGATTTCTTCGTCAATCCATCGGTCGATGAAAACTCGACCCTCGAGAGCCTGCTGGCCGCCGGAGAGACTGCCGCCGCCCCGACCAACAACCTCTCGACCTACTGGGTGCCGAGCCTCTTCAACGAGGCGACCGGTCAATACGTCGATCCGCTCGACAGCTCGATCGCCTACTACTCGGTGCAGAAGCCGCTCGAGCCCTCCAAGATCGAGGCGATGCCCGCCGGGCTCTCGATCATCGCCGGTAGCGCCATGCCGACCGAGCGGCAGTCGACGGCGGTCGTCTTCTGGAACTACATCGGCACCCCGACCCAATACGACCACATCCCGCAGGGGGAGCTCTGGCAGGATTTGCCGCTCCAAGCGGTGATCATGTTTCCGCAGTTTTGGGACGGGGCCAGCCTGACCGGCAGCAACTTCAAGGACCACATGGCCTACGACCGCGGCGGCGACGGCGGCCCGAGCAGTCACCCCTATCTGCTGCCGGAGCTCCAGCTCCAGATTCACTACGGCCGGATTCCCCAAGACGCCCGCCTGGTGCTCACCTCCGACTCGATGACCGCCGACCGGCCCGGCTACGCCCCCGGCTGGAGCATGCATGCCGACTTCATCCACACACCCTGGCCGGAGCGGGATGCCGAGGGCAATCTCTACGACGGCTTCGAGCGGCGGGTCAACGACAACCTCCGCTGGCCGACCGTGGCCGGCACCGACGGCAATGCCGCCCGGACCAATCCCCGCGGCCTCGAGCAGCCCTTCACCCCGGCCCCGATCATCCTCGATCCGGTCCTCCCGGCGGCCGCCGCGGAGCCGGGGCAGCCGCCGGAGGCCGAGCCGCCCGCCTGGCGGGTCGTCGAGGCGGACGGCGGGGTCAGCCTGCTGGAGGATCCCGCCACCGGCCGCGGCTATCTCCAGGAAGCGGGCGGCCAGCCGCTGCCGCTCAGCCGGCAGGTCGCCGCCGGCGACGCCGATCTCAACGGCCGGGTCGACGCCTTCGATCTGATCGCGATCGCCTCCGCCGGCAGCTACAACGCGGGCGGCCCGGCCGACTGGTCCACCGGCGACTTTACGCTCGACGGCACCGTCGACATCTTTGACCTGGTCGCGGCAGTCAACAGCGGCCTCTACGCCGCGGGCGAGTATCCGGCGATCGACCGCGGGCTGCCCCCGCAGCCGGTGCCGATCACACGGGGCGGCTGGACGCTCCTGGCAGCCGAGCGGAACGGCCCGGGCCAGTTGATGCTGCTCGAGTCGCGGGGCCAGGAGTATGTCACACGCGGCGTCGACGCAACCGGCCTGTTGGGCGGGGCGGTCGTCGCCGATGCCCAGACCCTCCCGGCGACTGAAACGCTCTTCGGGCTCGACCTCGACGGCGACGGTCAGATCGGGCCGGTGACGGCCGAGCCGCCCGCGGCGAGCGTCAGCGAGCGGGCCTTCTGGGAGCCGATGCGGGGGATCGGCTTCTCGGTCGGTTCAGCCGGCAGCCTGACCGGGCAGGACCGCCTCGAGGATGCCCTCCGCCGGGTGGTCGATCTCGGCTTCAACACGATCCGCACCTGGGGGGCCGGCGACTACACCGGGCGAATTCTCGAGGCGATCGACCGGCTGGGCCTGCCCCTCAAGGTGCAGGTCGGCATCTGGATCGCGACCGACGCCGGTGCCGAGAGCCTGATCGCCGACGCCCTGGCGGTGATCGAACCCTTCCGGGAGCATGTTCTGGCGGTCAGCCTCGGCAACGAGCAGCTCGCCGACTGGAACTCCTCGGATCTCACCGTCGATCAGCTGCTACGCCAGGTGGCCTTCTTCCGGGAGCAAAGCGACCTCCCGCTGACCTACAACTTCTCCGGCGAGACGTTCCGCCCGTGGAGCAGCTTCTGGAATCAGGACGGCGGCCGGCTCCTGGCGGCCCTCGACTTTCTCAACGTCCACTCCTATGCCGGCTTCTTCGACAACCGCTTCAACCCCGCCTGGACACCCGAGCGGCAGCTGGAGGTGCTCCGGGCCGACGAGGCCCTCTTCGCGGAGATGCTCGCCGACCTCGGGATGCCCGACAAGCCGCTGATCCTCGGCGAGACCGGCTGGCAGGGCTCGGGCTACGACCCGGCCGTCACCAACCCCGCCAACATGCAGGCCTACTACGAGGCGGCCACCCGCTACGTCTACGGCCCGGCCGCCCGCTTCGACGGGATGTTCTACTTCAACTTCAGCGACGAGGCCTGGAAGGGGGGCGACGACCACTGGGGTCTCTTCGCCGAGGGCGGCGCCGCGGCAGTCGGCCCGGCCTCCTTCGCCCTGGCTCCGGTTCCGGAGATCCTCGACGACGCCGGCCAGCCGACGGAGCCCGCCCTCGAACTCGTCGCCGCCACCGGCGATGTCCGGCTGCTGGTCGATCCGGCCTCCGGGCTGGCCCACATCCAGGCTGGCGATGCCGAGCCGCTGGTGATCCGCCGCAACGACAGCTACTGGAGCGGGGCCGTCCCGCTCACCCGCGGCACGGCCAGCCTCGTGGCGGCCGCCCGCGACGACCTGGGCCGGCTGCGGGTGCTCGATGTCAGCGAGTGGGGCTATTTCGCCTGGATCCTCGACGAGGCGGGGATGTTTGTCGGCGAGGAGCAGTTCGACGCGGCCAGTCTGGCCGAACTCGAGTCACTCTTCGGCACCGACCTTGGCTGAACCGTCACGCCGGGAGCTGATCGGGCTTCCGGCGGGACAAAAACCGCCGCCGGATCCCAAGCCCGCCACGAAGCCGTCGGTGATCGGGGGACGTCGGCATCGCTCCTCCTCAGGGCAGACTGCCGAGGGTGGCCCTGTTGACTGCCTGTGTCACTCGGTTCACGCGTGTGTCGCGAGTTTCGCAGCCCGGCGGCGAAGACGCCACCAGCCAGACGTTCCCACAGCCAGGCAGGCCAGCAGCCAACTGCTCGGCTCAGGCACCGCCTGCACGGCGCCGGTGTTGCGGAAACCGAAACCGTTGGTTCGCGGGTTGCCATAGACATCAAACAACAAGGGCTGGCCGTCGATGGGGTTCAACAGCACGTTCGCTCCGCCGCTTCCTGCATCGCTGACCGCATCGACCAGCGGACTCGTCGGCAGCGGCACGGCTCCCTGCGGAAGCGACTCAAAGAAATCGATGCCTGTGATCTCGGAGATGGCGAAGGTGTCGCCGCTGGTTGTCAGTGACGCATTGTTAAACAGCGCCTGCAGAGCCGCCTGATCTTGGCTGGCCGTCGCCATGACGAAACTAAACTCGTCGGCGGTCAGGTTGCCACCGTTCAGCTCGATGTAGGCATCGTTGCCGGCAAAGAAATCGTCCCAGTTCAGGGGCACCACCACGCTGGAGTCGAAGTTGA